>RCNQ01000090.1 GCA_003731675.1 Bacteroidetes/Chlorobi group bacterium ChocPot_Mid | reverse complement strand
TACATTTTTATAAATTGCAATATTCCTCTTACGATAGAACCAATGATTGTAGAGTTTGATTTTTTCTCATATTTTTGAATAGCGGCAAGGTCTGAATAGTTATTCATTTTATCGAAATGTTTTGCTATTGTCCTGTAAGAAAAATGAAAGATTGGCTCATGAATAATCCCAATAGGTGAATCGAGTTGAACATACTCATGAAGAATTCTTTCATTGAAATTGCCATATTTTCTGTTGAACAACCTTAGCTTGTAACCGTTTTTCCAACCCGAGTATTTTATTTTTTTGTCTAAATAAAATGACTGGAAATTTATTTTGTAACCATTATATTGAGGTTCACTGAGAATTGCCTGTATCCTTACTTTTAATTCTGGGCTTACCACTTCATCGGCATCTATTGAGAGAATCCAGTCAAATTGAGCATTATCAACAGCAAATTTTTTTGTTTGACCAAAACCCATCCAGCTTGTCTGTAATATTTTGCAATTGAAGGAACGACAGATTTCAAGTGTTCTATCAGTTGAACCGGAATCTAAAATTAGGATTTCATCAGCCCACAAAACAGATTCCAGTGTTTTCTTTATATTTAATTCTTCGTTTTTTGTAATTATAGTAACGCTGAGTTTTTCCATATTATTTTTTTAATTTCTGGATAATATCAAGAATCAATTTTGCTCTGTTTTCCCAAAGGAATTGCTGTGAGAAATTATTAATATTTTCACTCATAGTTTTAATCATATTTTGATTGTTCAGAAGAAAGTTGATTTTTTCAGCAAGGTCATCAGGATTTCCTGGTTTGAAGAACAAACCTGTTTCTTTTTCAAGAATCAGTTCCCTGCAAGAAGGGATATCTGATGCTATAATCGGGATATTGTAGCTATAATAATCAAATATTTTCAAAGGTGAAGTAAGATATTTGTTGAAGAAAGTATCTTCGAGAGGGACTATACCGATAATTGTTTTCTCGAGATATTTTTTTAATTTTTCTTTTGGAAGCCAACCTTCGACGATTACTTTGTCAAAAAGTGCCATGTTGATTCTTGCGTCGTCGAGCATGTCAATTTCTTGCCTTGTTTTTGCTCCTATTATGAGTGTAGTAATACCATATTCAATTTTTTTGGTTGCTTCGAGTAATGTGTTTATGCCTTTTAATTTGTCGAATGAACCGATATATGTAATATATTTTTTTCTTCTTTCTCTAATTGACTCGGGTTTGTTCATACCTGTTCTTACGAGGAAGAATTTTGTTTCAGGGAATACTTTTTTGTAAAGTTCCATTTGGGTGTTTTGCAAACAAAATACAGCAGATAATTTAGGTATGTATTTTTTTTCGAGTCGTTCCTCTTTTTTCCATTTGTTTTTCTTCAAATCATTGCGCATAGATAGGTCAGCATAGAAGTCGTGAGATTCGAAAATTACAGGAATATTATATTTTTTCTTTAATTTAACCAAGAACGGAAGAAAGGTATTTCTTCGTGTGATGATTGCATCGATTTCATTATTTTCACACAAAGATTTTAAATCGTTATAATAATGCTTATATAAAAAATTGTTTGAATATTTTTGGAAAATACTGTAATGAGTTTTAATAATCAGATTATCAGGGACATCGAGATTGAAACGTAATTTTACAATGTCGTTCGAATTTGTTTTAATTTTTTTTGTTAGGAATAAATAGACTTTATTAAAATGTTTTGACAATCCAAGAGCATTGTAAAGAACAAAGGTCTCACTTGGACTACTCGATGGCAAAACGCCTGAATGGACGTAAGCAATATTCATTTTATTTTCCTGACTAAAATCAACAAATAAGCCGCTTTATAATCAAAAAGTTTGTTAAATAGTTTGTCAATATTAACTAAAAATTTGTTAACTGGCAAATTATAAAATTTAAATAAATCTATTTTAAAAAATTGGGGAAAATTCTTTTTGATTTTTTTCTCTGGTTATAAATGGTAAATGAATTGAATATCAACATAGGAATAATTACAATAAGGTATAATAATTTAAAAGGGTCTTTCTTATAATTCCAAATAATATTCATAACATTTTTAAAGACAAACAAAAGATAATCCCAAAAAGATTTATGATTAATAGATGTAAATACTGATAGATATTTGCGATAGTTCTTATTGATTTTATCTTTTAATTTATATTTCGTTTTTCTTGATTCTCTATCGTGAATTATAATAATACCACTTGCAAACCCAATTTTTAATCCAGACTTCAAAACACGTTGGCAATAATTATCATCTTCAGCATAATGATAGAATAATGGCATAAATCCCCCAATCTTCTCAAGGCATTGTTTTGAAATCAACCAAGCAGCAGCATTTATTCCATTACAAGAATAAAGATTTATATTCCCTGGCATTTCTGATATGTTTGAAAGAAATAAGGAATTTTTATCTCTTGATATATAATTCAAAAATCCTTCATCTATTTTTCCACTTTTATTTAAGTGAATTGGACTAATTATCCCATAATCTTGATTTTTTTGATGAAGGTCTATCAATTTATCAAGAGTATCAACTCCTTCGAGCCAAGCATCTTGATTTAATAAAAAAACATAATCTGCGTTATCATTTAAAGCCTTTTTTAAACCTATATTATTAGCTTTTCCAAAACCCAGATTTTTACCATTTTCGATGATTTCAACTTGTGGAAAATATTTTCGGATTAATGACACTGTATCATCATTTGAACCATTATCAATTGCAAGAATACTATGATTAATTACCTTTGAATTGATAAGACTACCAAAACAATCTTTGATAAATTTAGAACCATTATATGTTACCACAATCGAATATATTTTCAAAATTGTCTCCTAAAATAATACTTAACTTGAGCAAATGTAAGTTTGTATATAAAGTTGATTGGCATTCCTATAATTCTAATTAGTAAATCCTTTTTAACTTTTTTTGAAAAACAATTAAAAAGATTTTTGAAATAGCTAATAAATAACAACTCATATTCATAAGAAAATTTGTTATTTCTGTTCTTTTCAGTAGCTTGAGTAGAATGTCTCCTGAATGTGACCAATTCTTCGTTAATAAAACCAACATTATAATGCTTAAAAACTCTATAATAAAACTCATAATCTAATGCTTGCTTAAGAAAAGTATTAAAGTAACCCACTTTATAAAAGCATTCTTTATTAATTAAAGGCGCTATTGGTTCACCTACTTTGTTATATGGAGAATGTAAGAATTTATCGTCGTTCAATAATTCAACACCTGTTTGAAATTCTTTTAAATTAGTCCATGAATCCGTTAAATTACCAAATTGTTTATACCATTCATTAAAGTCATTAATATCTATATCGTTATTTTCCAATAAAATTTTTCTTTTACAAAATACTAAACCAATATTTTTAAATTTAATTGCACATTCTAACATCTTTTCAATACAGTTGTTTTCCATAAAATCATCTTGAAATACAAATTTAATAAATTCACCAAGAGAATTTATTACACAATTGTTCAAATTGGAACCAATGCCCTTTCGTCTATGTAAGAAACATCTAATAACTATATCGGTTTTAACTTTAAAATTGTTTACAATTTGTAAAGTATTATCAGTAGAAGAATCATCAGAAATAATAATTTCTAATGGTCTATAAGTTTGATTATTTACTGATTGTAGGGCTTCTTCAATATATTTACTACCATTATAGGTTGGAATACATACTGATATTAATGGTTTATACATTTTTTATTTAAAATTCATTGTTTAATAAAATAACACAATCCTATTTTAATTTTTAAGTAAAATTTTTACTAACATATTACTCCACCAGCAACAACATCATCACCTTCATATATGACAGCAGACTGTCCTGGGGTTATTGCTCTTTTTTCTTCTGTATATTCTATAGCAATATCGCCATTTTCGGAAACCCAGCATTTTGCCGGTGATGGTTTATCTTTGTATCTGATTTTAACCATATAGATATTTTCAGGATTTATTTTTTTATATTTAACGAAATTGACATTAGTTACTGATAGCGTTTTACTAAATAAACTACCTTCGGTATCAACTTCAATAGTATTATTTTCAGGATTTATTTTTTTAACATAGAGAGCATCTTTGTATGTAATACCGATACCTTTTCTTTGTCCTATTGTATAAAAAGGGTATCCTTTATGCTTGCCTATTACCCTTCCTCTGAAGATGATATTGCCTTCACCAATTTTTGTATCAATATCAGGAATTGATTGCTTCAGGAAATTATGGTAGTTGTTGTCAGCAATAAAGCATACTTCTTGAGAATCAGATTTATTGAATGATTTGAAACCTTTTTTTTCAGCATATTTTCTTACTTCAGGTTTTGTCATTTTGCCCAGTGGAAATAGTGTTCGGGATAATTGGTCTTGTGATAAGCCCCATAAGAAGTAAGACTGGTCTTTGAATGTATCTTGACCTTTTTTTAGTAAATATCTTTTTAAGTTATTGTCATAATTGGTAATGGCGTAATGACCAGTCGCAATAAATTTTGCGTTATATTCATTGGCAGTCTGGATTAATTTCCCCCATTTAATCAGGGGATTACATTTAGCGCATGGATTAGGGGTTCTGCCCTTCAAATATTCATCTATAAAATAGTTTACAATGTTTTTTTTAAAATAATCAAAATAGTCAACTACGATATGTTGAATACCGAGTTTATCGCAGATTTCTTTTGCTTCCTGAATATTTCCTTTTGGGTTTTGTTTTTCAAGATTTTTATAATATTCATAGAAATAAAATGGGGTAATAGTAACACCAATGACATTGTATCCTTGCTCGAGAAGTAAGGCAGCAGCTACAGAAGAATCAACTCCTCCCGACATACCAACAAGGACCGTTTTGTCGTTTAAATCCATATATTTTTAGTAAATTGTTTTAAATATTTTTTAAATTAATAAAAAAATGGTATTTTAGATATATATTTTTCAATTAATTAATTGAATATTAACTATCGGGAGTTAAGTGATGCAAAGATTATTTAAAATAAATAGACCTATTAATATAACAACTATAATTGTAATTTCATTTTTCCTTTTGACTTGCACAAAGGTTGAAGAGAAAAAGGAAGAAGTAAAATCAGTAAACACACAACAGATTTTCATTTCTTCAATTAAAGGAGGTGACTGGCATAGCAATTCAACCTGGATTCAAGGAAATGTGCCTACTCCTGATGCTGATGTCAACATTACAGGTAAAGTTACAATTAATGGTAAAGCTGAATGTCTGAATTTGTTAATTGATAATGGTGCGACGCTTGAGCTATCAACTAAAGCAGAGCTTGTTGTAAAGCATCATGTAATCAACGAAGGGACTATTATCAATAATGGTTCATTGAAGACAAAAGATGATAATTGAGAAATATTTCTGAATCAAGTAACTTTTTTTACTTCCAATCCTGTAATGGAGACAGCAACTGCGGCATCACCTGAGACATTGGTTATGGTGCGGCACATATCAAGAATTCTGTCAACACCTATTATTAGTGCAATTCCTTCAGGTGGTATATGAATAGCATTCAAAATCATGACTAACATAATAATGCCAACACCGGGAACTGGGGCAGTACCAATAGAAGCTAAAACTGCTGTAATTACAATTGTTATTTGCTGCACAAATGTCAAATCAAATCCATATACCTGAGCAATAAATACAGCGGCAACACCCTGATAAAGTGCTGTACCGTCCATGTTAATTGTTGCTCCAAGTGGTAGAACAAAACCGGAAATTTGTTTTGGAACTCCAAGATTGTTTTCGCAACTTTTAATATTAACAGGTAGTGTTGCGGCGCTTGAACTGGTAGAAAATCCGATTGCCTGGACATTACGAATCCCTTTGAAAAAAAATATTGGACTCATTTTCCCAAAGAATTTAACAATGAATGAATAAACAAAAGTTGTATGAAGAAATAATCCTATTAAAACTGCTGACATATACCAAAATAGGGTTGAAATTATTCCGAAACCGAAATCGGCAATAGTAGAACTGATAAGGGCAAAAACTCCAAAAGGAGCGAGTAGCATGATGAAGTCAACCATTTTAATCATCGCTTGACTGATGCCATCGAATAAGTCTATAACGGGTTTTGATTTCTCTCGACTAATGAAAGTTAATGTAACTCCAAATAAGACTGCAAAGAAAACGATTTGTAACATATTCCCGTTAGCCATAGCGTTAATAGGATTTGTTGGAACAATGTCCAGGAAGAAATCAACAATGTCAACATCAATATTTTTTGTAATGAGAGATTCGCTGTCAGATTGGAATGTGCCAATTAATCTGTTTTTTGTTGTTTCATTTAACTGCTTTCCCGGTTGGATGAAATTAGCAACAGCAAGACCAATAGAAATAGCTATGACTGTAGTTACAATATAAAATGTGAATGTTTTCAATCCGATTCTTCCAAGTTTTTTGATGTCTTCCAAACTTGCGGCACCAATGATAAGCGATGCAATAACTAATGGAATGGCAAGAAAGCTGAGTAATTTGATGAATAGAGTGCCAACAGGTTTAATGTATGTCGCTATTGTGTCCACTTTGGCTAAATCAACGACATTTCTATAAATTTTATTAACATATATTTTCTTGTAATCCTGAGAGTTAATAGTAATTATTAAAGATTTTTTTTCCGATTCAGTCAGCTTTTCAAATGTTTTTATTATTTGAATCTGGTCATATTTTCCAAATATTTTTTTTAAAGAATCACCTGAATCTTCATAAAGAGTGTTGAATTCAACAGATTTGAAATTTTTTATTGTTTCAGTAACGAATCTATTATCTTTAAGATAAGTAACTTTAATTTTAAACTCATCTATACTGAATATTGAACCAAAAATCGCACCAAGAATCAGAGCAATTACAATTTGAATGTGTAGTGGTATATTTATTTTTTTAGACATTTCCTATTCATCAGCAAATTTGTAGTTGGCTTCAATTTCAATGTCAGGATGCAAACTTCGTGTTACAGGGCAGGTTTTAATGACATTTTTCATGATTTGAAAATCTTTGTCATTGAGTCTTTTTGGAAAAACAAAATCCAGTCTTAATTTTTTTATTCTGCGATAAGGTTCGTTCATCATTTCTTTGGTAACAGAAACTTTAAGACCGACAATGTCTATATTGTTTTGTCGTGCTTTTATACCCATGATTGTTGGTATGCACACACCGATGGCAGTAGCGGCAAGGTCTGTCGGTGAGAAGTATTCACCTTTTCCCTGATTATCAACAGGAGCATCAGTTAAAATAATATTACCTGATGGTCCGTGAACTGCTTTGCAGTGCAGGTCACCTAAATATTCTATGTCAATTTTGACTTCGTGTTTAGAGTTTTCCATTTTAATTCTCTTTTATTTAACATTCATTTTAGTAAAAATAATATTTCTGTTAGTTACAATTATGGTTGCAAGTTTAATAGCATTTAAAGTGCTTCTGTGGTCAGCAATATTTTTTCCTGCAATTTCGAAAGCTGTTCCGTGGTCGGGAGAAGTTCTAACAACCGGAAGTCCTGCTGTGAAATTAACTCCTCTACCTTTTGCGAGTAATTTCAAAGGTATTAACCCTTGGTCATGATACATAGCAAGAATTCCATCATAGTTTTTAAATGATTCATGCCCGAAGAACCCATCAGCTGGAAAAGGACCTTCGATATTAATACGACTCTTTTTAAGAAATTCAATAGCAGGAATAATTGTAGTAATTTCTTCTTTTCCGATATCACCGCTCTCCCCTGCATGTGGATTTAGACCTAAAACGGCTATCTTAGGGAACTTAATTCCAAAATCACTTTTCAATGATTTCGAAAATTTTTCTGCAATATTTATTATTTCTGATTTTTTCAAGTTTCTGTGAACTTCTTTTATTGGGATGTGAATCGTAGCGAGACCCACTCTTACTTTATCGGTGCAAAGAATCATCAAAGGATTTTTAACTTTGCAGACAGATGCAATCATTTCTGTATGTCCGGGGAACTTCCATCCTGCCTTATACAAAACAGATTTTGAGACAGGCAAGGTAACCATAGCATCGAATTTATTTTGTAAAGTCAAATCCAAAGCTTTTTCGATGGAGCTTGCGGCTAATTCTCCAGCTGATTTTGATTCACTTCCGA
>RCNQ01000001.1 GCA_003731675.1 Bacteroidetes/Chlorobi group bacterium ChocPot_Mid | reverse complement strand
GGACACAGGTCAAGCAACAGATTTCTGTTGGTCTTGATATAGGGACATCAAAAGTCTGTGCATTAGTAGCTTCACCTGGTGACCGCATCAATACTTTGAATATCTTAGGTATTGGTATAACCGACAGTGATGGCTTGAACAGAGGAGTTGTCGTTAATATCGAAAAAACAGTCAGAACCATTAAGAAAGCAATCGAACAGGCGGAGCAACAATCAGGTTGTGAAATAAAGGAAGTGATTGTAGGTATTGCAGGTGACCACGTTGAATCTTTTCAATCAAGGGGGCTTATCGGGATTTCAAATCCTAACAAAGAAATTCGGAAAAGTGATGTCGAAAGATTAATCGAAGATTGCAGAAATATTAAAATTCCACCGGAAAGACAGATTTTGCATGTTATTCCTCAGGAATTTATTATTGATGAACAGGATGGTGTTGTTGACCCCGTAGGTATGAACGGAGTCCGTCTGGAAGCTAATGTACACGTTGTTACAGCTTTAGAGACAGCAGTATTGAATTTGAATAAATGTGTGGAAAGAAATAATATCTCTGTAAAAGCTGTTGTGCTGGAACCTTTAGCAAGCAGTTATGCAGTATTGCAACCTGACGAAAAAGAAGTAGGAGTTGCTTTGATTGATATTGGTGGAGGGACAACAGACATTGCAATTTTTGAAGAAAATATTATCAGGTTTACTTCAGTTTTTGGTATTGCAGGTAAACAGGTAACTGACGATATTCGTAAAGGTCTTGGGATAATAGCTAATCAAGCAGAAAAATTGAAAAGGGAGTACGGGCATTCATATATGGAGTCTATTCATAAAGATGATGTTTTTATGATTCCAGGTATCGGAGGTAGAAAACCTACTGAAATAACGAAGAGCCAATTTGCAAGAATCATTCAGCCGAGGATGGCTGAAATATTTGAGTTCGCTTTAGCAGAAATCAGGCGAAGCGGATATGCTGGAAGTCTTGGAGCAGGAGTAGTAATAACAGGTGGCACATCGCTATTAAGAGGTACAGAAGAGCTTGCACATGAAATATTCGGAATGCCTGTAAAAATAGGAAAACCTTCGGGTATTAAATATTCAGGTTTAGGTCCTGAGGTTGAAAATCCGATTTATTCAACAGCAGTGGGGTTGGCACTATATGGGCTGAAAGACAGAAAAACACAGACAGTAATTGAGACAGTGAAGGAAGATAAAAAAGAATCAAAGAAAGAAAAATCTTCAATATTGAAGTATGTGCAGGACTTTATGAAGGAATTATAGCATAAGTGGAAATAAGTATGAAATTTAATTTAACAGAACGTTAATTTTTTGGGGGGAAACATTATGATAGAACTGGATAACCAGGTATTGAACGGAGCAAAAATCCGTGTCATTGGAGTTGGTGGTTGCGGGGGAAACGCCATCAACAATATGATTCAAAAAAATCTAAGTGGTGTTAGCTTTATATCTGCTAATACTGACAAGCAAGTGCTGGATACGAATCTTGCACAGGTAAAACTGCAAATAGGAAAGGAAACAACTCGTGGGCTTGGTGCAGGAGGAGACCCTGAAATCGGAAGAATTTCAGCTGAAGAAAATATGGATGAAATCAGAGAAGCATTAACTAATAGTGATATGGTATTTGTTACTGCCGGTATGGGTGGCGGGACAGGTACAGGTGCCGCTCCTATAGTAGCAAGAGTCGCTAAGGAACTGGATGCTCTTGTTGTTGCAGTTGTCACTAAACCATTTTCATGGGAAGGCAAACGTGGAAAAATTGCAGAGGAAGGAATCAACGAATTGAAGCAATACGTTGATGCACTCATCACAATACCAAACCAAAAACTTTTGGAAATTACTGATAAAAAGGTAACATTCAAACAATCATATATGATTGTTGATGATGTATTGTACAATGCGACAAGAGGTATCTCAGACATAATCACAAAGCCGGGACTTGTAAATGTTGATTTTGCTGATGTCAGAAGTGTTATGAAAGGGATGGGAGATGCATTGATGGGTATTGGTATTGCCTCAGGTGAAAACAGGGCAATTGAAGCTACAAAGAATGCTTTGAATTCTCCACTGTTAGAAAATATCTCAATTGCAGGTGCCCAAGGTGTGTTGGTAAACATAACAGGTAATGAAGAAATTACTGGATTGCATGAAGTAGCACAGGTAATCGCGATGATAGAGGAATCGGCAGGACCCGATGTCAATCTTATTCATGGTGTTGTGCTGGTGAACGAACCAATGGAAGAGCTTATGGTAACTGTTGTTGCAACGGGATTCAACAACAGACAGGAAAAGCCAAAAATGCAAAGACCTGCAATGAATATGGGGTTGAAGGATAAGGATTTATTTAATAGCAAACAAAGTGTAATGAATAGTTATGCAGCAGAAAAGAAGACTGAACCAATTCCGGAAAAAGTAGCTGTATTAATGGGGCAACATGCGAGTCCGAGAGGTGAAGATGAGCTCAAGAAGCTTGATGTTCCTGCATTTGTTCGCAGAATAGCAAATCCTGAAGAACAGCAGATTATGAATTCAGACCAGTCAATGCAAAATGCAGGTGAAAAAGTGCCAGCAGGATTAGGATTTGACAAAGCGAGTGCGAAGACTTATGACCAACCTGCCTTTCTCAGGAAGATAATGGACTAGAAAAAAGAATAAATAGTGATTCCCTCTGTTTATGAGAAAAAAGCCCGTCTTTGTTTCCTTAGTCGGGCTTATTTAATTAAGCAACAGTGATAATCAGATAGAAAATTAATTTATGGAGTTGTTTTTAAAATTGAAAAGAAAGAAATTATGTTGAAGAAATTATTTTTTTTATTTATAATCATAAGCTTAATGGCAGGTTGCAGTATTGTAGAGCATATTGCAGGGGTGGGCTTTGATTCTGAGCAGTTTGAAAAAGCAAGGGAATCAAAAATATTGGAACTGCAATACAGAGCCGCTCAAAAACTCGAAAAAAGAATGCAAGATAACTCACAGATTTTACAATCTGATTTCAATCTTATTTTAGATGATAGTTTCTTAAATAAATTACTCGACCGATACGAAAATGCGAGTGGTTTGTTAGATGAATCAACAGATTACATTATTAAGGATATAAAAGCAGAATTATTTAATGGTTCTGCAATTGCTTCAGTCAAGCTATCGGCACATAATGAAAGTCACAATGTTGATGTTGATTTGATAATGGATTGCTTAATATTAATCGAGCAGGAGAAACAAGATTTAGTATTGAAAATTGAACCATTCAATATTGCACCGACTACGGTTACGAAGGGTTTATACTTTGCAGTTAAAGAGACAATCAACAAAATAATAAAATTGAATCTTGCTAATCTCAATAAAAATCTTCCACCACTTAAAATACCATTAAATATTCAGGATAAAATTATAATACCTGGCACTAAGAGTGAAATTGCATCTAAAATAAATCTGACAATTAATAATCCCAAAAGACTGATAAAATATAATTTAAAAATCATAGATATACTATTTTTAGAAGGGCAGATAATCGTTGGGTTGGAATTAGATAAGATTGAGGTAGAATCATGAATACTTTAATTGAAGTTAAGATTAGAATTTGCAAAATATTCATTTGTTCAATTTGTCTCGGTTTATTTTATTCCTGTTCTTCGGTTGAGCTACCAACAATTGAAGATTCTGTTTCGAAAATTTCGATGTACAAAGAAAAGTTGAATGAAGTAAACAATATCATCAATACAAAAAGTAATACGAAATTCTCTGACAAAGAAGTAACTGTTTTAGTAAGAAAAGAAATGATTAATGCAATTTTTTCTTCATTGTCAAAAGACAGGAAAGAAGATTTAGAAATAATATTCAGAAAAACAAAAAATATTATTAAAGATGATGTGAAAGTTCTCGGAATAGAATATACAAACTATGTGGACATTGATAGTGGGGCTGTGCAATTGGACTTGAAGTCAATAAAATTAATCAATATGATGAAAGATAAAATTTCCACAGTTGTAGAAATTGAAGGAAACGGAAAGATTGCTATATCTGCTAAACATACTGGTATTGGTGCATCTGTCAAAAGTGGAATCGAACTTTATTTAAAGGATACAATAGAATTTAAAGTCGAAAGTTCTAAAATTTCTGAAATTATTTTAAGACCGATACCTAAAAAATTAAACTTAAAGACAAAATTTTCTGTGGAAATCCTGAAGTGGAAAGTGCCATGGAGAGAAAATATTGATTTGGAGTTAGCAGATATAATATCACCAATAACAGTACCAATGAATATTTCAACGGAAGTGAGTTTGCCATATCCGCAAAAAAATAAGAAGCCGGGAGAATTTAATTATATTCCATATATGCTGAAATTATTTGATAGTAAAGTATCAATTTTGAATGAAAATCTTACGTGGGAAGCGAATTTTAATATTATTAATAAAAAATAATTATATGCTAATAAATTATTCTTAATTTTTAAAAACAGCCACTCTACAAACTCAAAGGGTATTGAGAAAAGTCACCTAATCAGGAAGGTAAGCCTTTGTTTAAGAAATATCAGTAATCAATTTTGCTAATATACTGATATTAGCTAAATTTGAATTCCAAAAATCAGCAGGATTTTTTCTGCAAAAAGTTCTTTTTTATTTAAGAAATTATTAATTAATATATTTTAAAGGTATAGTTATGATGGAAAAAAGAAAACCCTGGGCAGAACCATATAAGATAAAAGTGGTAGAACCGGTAAAGATGACAACCAGGGAGTACAGAGAAAAAGCAATTGAAGAAGCAGGTTATAATACCTTTCTTTTAAGAAGTGAAGATGTTTATATTGATTTACTGACAGACAGCGGAACCAATGCAATGAGTGATTACCAGTGGGCTGGAATGATGTTAGGTGACGAAGCTTATGCTGGTAGTAAAAATTATTATTATTTGGAAGATAATGTCAGGAAATATTATGGTTACAAATACCTTGTTCCTACGCATCAGGGAAGAGGAGCAGAGCATATGTTGTCACAAACTGTGATAAAGAAAGGACAATTTGTTGCAGGTAATATGTACTTTACAACTACAAGACTTCATCAGGAGCTTGCAGGTGGAAAATTTGTTGATGTAATCATTGATGAAGCGCATGACCCTGATGCAATACATCCATTTAAGGGTAATGTTGATTTGGATAAATTCGAAAAGCTCATCAAAGAAAAAGGTGCGGAGAATATTGCTTATATTACTGTCGGAGCTCCAGTGAATATGGCAGGGGGACAGCCCGTTTCCATGGAGAATATGAAGCAGGTACATGCTCTTGCTAAAAAGCATAATATCATGGTCGTTCTCGATGCTACAAGAAATATGGAAAACGCATATTTTATCCAGCAGAGAGAAAAAGGTTATGAGAATAAAACGGTTGCTGAAATCCACAAGGAATTTTGTTCTTATTCAGATGCCGCTACTATGAGCGGTAAAAAAGATTTGCTTGTGAATATTGGTGGTTTTGTTGCATGCAATGATTATGATTTATTCCAAAAATTACGCAATATGGTTGTAGTATATGAAGGACTTCATACTTATGGCGGGTTGGCAGGTCGTGATATGGAAGCAATGGCAAGAGGAATGGAAGAGGCTCTTCAGGAAGAAAATATCTCTTTCAGAGTAAAGCAAGTAAAATACTTCAGTGATTTGCTCGAAGAAGAAAATATTCCAATAGTTAAACCTGCTGGTGGTCATGCAATATTTTTGAATGCAAGAAAGTTTTATGACCATATTCCACAAGATGAATTTCCTGCACAAAAATTAGCTGCTGATTTGTATGTTGATTCAGGTGTCAGAGGCATGGAAAGAGGAATAGTTTCTGCCGGAAGAAATCCAGAGACAGGGGACCACAATAGACCAAAGCTTGAATTGGTCAGATTAACATTTCCAAGAAGAGTATATACACAGGCGCATCTGGATGTTGCGGCTTACAGTGTAATTGAACTATACAAAAAACGACATCAGGCAAAGGGGCTGAGAATGGTTTATGAACCACCTTATCTGAGATTTTTCCAGGCAAGATTTGAAGTAATAAAATAAAAACTTTTGTGAATTTATTATTCTTTATATTGTTATTGAAAAACAACAAATTTTGAATTTTAAAAAAATAATTTAGACACTGAGTTACACAGAGAAGACACAGAGTCTCACGGAGTTTTTAATTTTTAATGATTTAATTTAGGAATATAAAAAAGTTTCATGATGGAAACTAATAAGATAACTGAGATAGTAATCGGCTGTGCTATCGAAGTTCACAAGCATTTGTGACCCGGATTATTGGAATCTGCTTATGAAGAATGTTTGTGCTATGAACTTAAGAAAGCAGGTTTGTTTTTTGAAAGACAAAAGCAAATATCGGTAGTCTATAAAGAAATTATGATTGAACAAAGCTACAGAATTGATTTATTGGTTGAAGATAAAGTTGTTATTGAGTTAAAAACTGTTGATGAATTTAATCCAGTTCATGAAGCCCAGATTCTGACTTACATGAAATTTGCTGACAAGAAAATTGGATTACTGATAAACTTTAATGTTACAATGTTAAAGTTAGGAATAAAACGATTTATTCGATAATATACTTTGTGTAACTCTGTGTCTTCTCTGTGAATCTCTGTGTAACTGAAATATCTTTGTATTTGTTTATTTATTTTTATGCAAACATTAATCTTGAAAATTCAGTATGACGGGACAAATTACGGTGGATGGCAAATCCAGCCAAATGCTCCTACAATTCAAGATGAAGTTCAAAAAGCAATATCAAAAATAACAAGCGAGAAAGTAAATTTAATCGGAGCAGGAAGAACTGATACAGGTGTTCATGCCCGTGGAATGATTGCTCATACTGTATTAGAGAATGGACAAAAAATTCCACTAAAAAAATTAATCTTAGGAATAAATGCTCGTCTCCCAAATGACATTTGTATAATAGATGCAGTTTTGACTGATAAAAAATTCAATGCAAGATTTGATGCTATTGCAAGAAAATATTCATACTCAATCCATTTGATTCAATCGCCTTTTTTACAACGATATTCAACTTATATTAAATATAAAATCAATATTGATAAACTTTTTGATTCATCATCGGTATTTTTAGGGGAACATGATTTCACAACTTTTTCAAAATTGAATAGTGATACTAAAAACTATGTTTGCAATGTGGAAATTTGCGAATGGGAAAAGCTAAATGACAATCAATATGTTTTGCATATTAAAGCAGACAGATTTGTTTACGGAATGGTTCGTTCAATTGTCGGAGCAATGCTCGATGTTGCAAGAGGAAAAAGAAGTAAACAAGAAATTGTTGAATCTTTGAGTCTAAAAAATCGTTCACTTTGTTCGACATTAGCGCCGCCACAAGGATTGGTATTAGAAAAAATATTTTATCCAAAGGACTTGAATTTTTTATAAATCTGATTAAGTCTTAATCTTCAAATTTAATTTTTTTGAAATTATTAATAGCTTCCAACGCGAATCTGTTTGTCGGGTCAATTTTTAGAGCTTTTTGGAAAGCTATTCTGGCTTCTTGCTTGTCTCCTTGCATTAATGCATATCTGCCTGTATTAACTAAGCCGATAGCCGCAGTTGTTTTAATACCATCGACAAGATGACCTTCATTAGCTTTCAGTGAACTAACAAATTTATCAATATTTAAATCGCTTGCTTTTACTTTTGATGCAATTTTATCTTTTATTAGTTTAAAAGCCAAACCATCAGCAACTTTCTCATAACCTTGAAAAGCATCTTGTTCAGATTCCAGGACGTCTAAAGTAATATATACAGGATGTTTGTCATAATTTTTTGAAACGAGTGCATTTAATAAAGTGATAAATTTATTTTGAATACTTGCAGGGTTATAGTCCTTTCCTGATTCAAATAGTTCAAGGTCAATAAGATAATCATCAATTTCGTTTTTACACTTTTTCATCTGTTCAGGATACCATTTTTGGAGTTGTCCGATATACCATGTTCTGCGAAGTAGTTCTTTATCAATAATGATAACATCTTTTCTGAATCCTTCAATTTTTTGCATGTACCATGCCGCAGAAACCCAATAATCCCATTGTGCAGACAATATCAAGGCATTTGGTTCTAATTTTTTGAACAACATTTTGGTATATTCAGGAACAAGTAAATCATCTGAGCGGTCATTATAAGAATAGTTAATCAATAAAGCAATTATTGGTAATAGAAAAAAAGAATTTATCATTTTAGGGTATTTGCGGGCAAGATAAAACAAACCGACAGCTATAAAAATCAGGGTTCCCACAAATGCAGTAACAAAATATGAGTCTATATCATGTATGGAATAATTTATGGCATAGGAAAGACAGGTAACAATCAAAATAGCTAAACCATAAAAAATCATTTTTGATTTACGGTAGGAAATGATTAGCCCAATTATGAAGGTAATGATTCCTAAAAATGCAGTCTCATAAGGTATCATTTCAAAGAATTTTATTAGATTTTCTTTCCAAACAGATGAATCGGAAAACATCCATACCTGATATTGCTTGCCGGAAATATGATATAAAAATTTATCGAAGCCTCTTGAAACCCAGCCCCAGTTGAAATCAGGGAAATTATTGGCTCTGAGCGGGAGATACAAATAAATGCTAAGCCCTATTAAAAAAGGGATAAATAAGATTGCAAGAAATTGGATTTTACTTTGACTTGATTGAACTTCTTCTGATTTTGGTAAAGCGGAATTTGATTTATTAATTTTTTTCTCTTGTTCCCAAAAATATAAAACCAATATCATTGGTAGAAGAAGAATTGTAGTCATGTGATTAGCGAAACTTAAACCTAAAAATAATGATGCTAATATATAATTTAATTTTTGATTTGTCTGATTAAGTCTGGCTTTAAGAAAAAATAATAAAATCAGGTTAAGCATTAGCAAATGTAAGGAATATACTTCGATAGCAACTGCCTGAGCCCAAATAGTTCTTGAAAAAGCATACAAGAGACTAACAGAAATTGAAATAATAATTATCGCTTTTTCTGTCAAAATTATGTCTGATTTTATTTGGTTCACCTGAGTATTTAGTACTTTATCTTTTTTTTGTCTGGACTGTAAAATTTTTTGAGATTTTTTTCGGGAAGGGAGTTTATTAAAATAATTCAACAATAAAAAAATGCTTTGGAAAAAGACAGAAACAGACAAAGCTGTAAGAAATCCTGCAAAGATATTTAAAGAATAGATATCCGATTTAAAAAATGGTAATAATGTCCAAAGGTGTCCGAGCAGAATAAAAAGCGGGTAGCCTGTTGGATGAGCTATTCCGAGAGATGAGCAAACAGCTGCTAATTCACCACTATCTGTAAATGTCAAATCAGGTGCCGCAGTTAAAATATAGATGAAAAATGATATTAGAAATAATCCGGCAGAGATAAATATTGTCTTTTTAATCATAACATTTTTATTAATTATCTATTGAGTAAATTAATTATAAGAATAAAAAATACAATTTAATATTTTTAAGTGAAAAGTTAAAATTTATTTAAGAATTTTAATTTGAACGAAAAAAAAAGCCGGCAATAAGAGCCGACTTTTTGAAAAGAATATTTATCAATGATTATCCGAGAATTTCATCATCAATCATAATTTCTTCGGGATAAAGAATCCTGCCGCATTGTTCACAATGAAAAAGAGTATCCAGATTATTTCTGATTTCTACAATTTTCTGAGGTGGTACGGCACTGAAGCAACCTGAGCAACTGTTTTTACGAATACGAACGACTGCGTCATGATGATGAGTACGGATTCTTTGATATTCCTTAATGTAATCTTTATTGATTTTGTTAAAGTATTTAGTACGGACTTTGTATAAAACCTTAACTTCTTCATTTTGCTCACTCGAAATTTTTTCAAGTTCATTAGCTTTTTCTTTGAATTCTGCTTCTGCTTCCTTAGCATCGTTTTTTTGTTGTTCAAGAAGTTTTATTAGATTTTCCTCTTTGATACCTGAAACTCTAATTTCATCAATAAGAATATTGTGGTTAGCTCTTGTTTGCTCAATTTCTTTTGTAATGGCATCAAATTCCTTATTATTTCTAACAAGGAATTGTTTTTTGGAAAGTTTTTCTTCCTTTTCTTTTAAATCCTTGATAGTTGTTTTTGCATCTTTGACAAATTTTCTAAGTTCTTTTAAAGTGTTTTCAGATTCTTCAACCAGATTATTTAACTCATTAACTCTGTGTTTTAATCTTTTTACTTTGCCCGGTAAATCACCAAATTCTTCCTGATATTCATCAAGTAAAGAATCAATATATGCCAGGCAAGCGAAATTGTATATTTGTGTTTTTTCCATCAATTTTTCACCATTGAATTATTATGTAATAGATTATTTTTTTGCAATGTTAAGTATTTTTCTGTTTCAGGATAATATTTTACCGGGTTTGTCAGAATATTTGATATGCTGATTTTTAAATTATCATTTTTTGTTAAACTCATTTTAAGAAATTTAGCAATTGCTTCGGGGACAAATTGTTCCATTTCATAATGTCCTGGGTCAATCAGGAGCATTTTTTTATCAATTTCATGAAATTTGTGATAAGTAATATCAGCAGTAATAAAAGCATCAACTTTTTTGTTTATTGCGTATTGAAGAAAGGAAAAACCGCTTCCTCCAACAATAGCTATTTTATTAATTTGTTTTTTTGGATTAAAATGAGAGTATCTTATGGGAGAATTACAGATTTTATAAACTCTTTTAATCAGTTCATCAGTGTATATTTTAATTTTTGGTTTTGCGATTACTCCGATACCTCTATTTTCCAGATATGTGTCAGGCAGAAGAAATTCAATAATTTCAAGATTGAGTTTTTCAGCTAAAATATAACTTGTTCCTTTCGGGAAAGAATCGAAATTTGTATGAATTGTGATAAGTGAAATTGAATTTTTAATCAAATTAGTGCAAAGTCTTCCGATTCTATTGTCATTGTTAATTCTTTCTAACGGGTTGTAAATCAAGGGATGAAAAGTAATGATACAATCACATTTCATTTTTCGGGCTTCCTTCAGCACTTCGTCGTTTAATTCCAAGGCGACAAGTATTTTTTTGATTTCTGTTCTACCTGACTGGACTTGTAATCCAATTTTATCATCATTTACTGCTGAAGCTGCCGGAAAATTTTCTTCAATTATATTAAGCAGCTTTTCTAAAAGCATTTGAATTTTTAATTAATTTCAAATTTAATTTAATAAACGAAATAATCATTAATTATTTTAATTATCATTTATCAGAACATCAAAATTACAAAATTTTCTCCAATTAACCAACGTGGATTTTTTGTCTATTTCGATTAAGAACTGCTTAACTGCAAGCAATTTATTGATTTATTACTGTTGTTTCAATGTTAATTCTGACTGTTCTGCAATAAAATCTACCTTCGGGTAATGTATTGCTGTATAGTAAATTATCTTGTCCTTCGCCGATGATTTGAGCATTTGGAATATTCAGATGTTCGGCTACTGCTTCTGCTCTTTTGATTGATATTTTTTTATTAAATGCTTCTTGTCCAATAATATCTGTATGTCCTGTAATTATTACTTTTGATTCGGGGGTCAATCTGTTTTTAATGTAATCCAGAACTTTTTTATGCTCTTTTCTGAGGGTATATTTGCCGAAATCAAAAAGAATCAGACTATAGTACTCATACTCTCTGTCATATTTTCTTTCAATTTTTTTCCTTTCTACGGTCATTTGCTCAACGGGTAACTGTCTGTCAGCCGAGTATTCTATTTGTCCGAATTTGTCTTCTACCATCATATTATATGAAATAAACCCACCTTTTTTGGGAGCATCAGCTCCATCTGATGAAATTGACCAGTCAATAGCTTTGGGAACTTCTCCCATTCCTGAGAATTCTTTAAGAATATGACCATTTTGTCTGATGCTAAGTTTCCAGGATTTAATGTCTGTTTTTGATTTTATTTCATTATAAAATCTAACAGTTGTCTTATTTACAGTTCTTGTAGTGTCTTCAACTATAACGGGTTCAATGATTTTTATGTTGTCAGAAATAATTTCTACTCTTCTGTTCTCTTCCTGACCTGCTGGGTCGTCTTTAGCTGAAGGTTGCAAAGGCAGATTTCTGAATCCCAAAAAAATTCTTTCCGGGTTAATCCCCCAAACATTTACAAGGTAATTTTTAACTGATTTAGCTCTGTTTTCAGATAGTTGAACGTTGTTTTTTTCGGGACCAACATCAGAATTAGTTCCTACAAGAGTAACAGTTGACTGTGGGTCGTTTTTTAATCTTAATCCAGTGATATTCAAGATGTGATAGTATGTTTCAAGTCCAGTAAGTTTTTGTAGTTCACCTACGTGGAATGCTTCAGTCTCTTTTGGAGTTAATTTTTTATATCTGTCGGGAATCGAATCAGAATTTTCGTTAAAGAAAATATAGTTCAATAGTGGACTCATAAAATGAGTAACAA
>RCNQ01000089.1 GCA_003731675.1 Bacteroidetes/Chlorobi group bacterium ChocPot_Mid | reverse complement strand
TTCTGTTTTTTTTGTCTGAATAATACAATAGTAAGTAAAAAATTAATTGGATGTTAAATTCAATTTTTAACAACTGAGTCTTTCAGATAACAATATAAAAATATCAATTTATATTTTTACAACGTGAATCAATTAATATCAGCGAATGCTTGATTTACCAAACCTTCCTGTTCTTCATTATGTACCTGTAATATACCTGTTGCAGTTGCGGCACTTTCTTTTCGTCCGACATAAAATAATTTTAAATTATCAGGTAAATAAGTCATTAACTTTAATGCGATAAAATTCCAGGCACCCATATTTTGTGGTTCTTCCTGAACCCAGATACATTCACTGGCATTTTTGAACTGACTAATAAAATTCAAAATCATTTCAATATTCAAAGGATAAAGTTGCTCGACTCGGATTATTGCTGTATTATCATTATTACTCTTTTTCCTTTTCTCGAGTAAATCCCAGTAAACTTTACCGGAGCACAGTAAAATTCTTTTGACTTTATCCGAATTATTTTTTGTAAATGAATCGTCGTTAATCACTTCCATAAAGGAAAAATCAGTGAAATCTTTCAAAGATGATACTGCCATAGGATGTCTGAGCATACTTTTGGGTGTCATAATTACAAGTGGTTTTATATTCTTTGAAAGAATCTGTCTTCTCAATACATGAAAATATTGAGAAGGTGTAGAAAGGTTGCAAACCAACATGTTGTTTTCAGCACACAGTTGTAAAAATCTTTCTAATCTGGCACTGGAATGTTCAGGACCTTGACCATCATAACTATGTGGGAGTAGCATTACAAGATTGGTTTTTTGGTTCCATTTGTATTCAGCACAGGAAATGAATTGGTCAATAATGGCTTGTGCCCCATTGACAAAGTCACCAAACTGTGCTTCCCAAATTGTCAGAGATTTTTTGGCAACGACACTATAACCATATTCAAACCCAAGGACTGCTAACTCTGACAAGGAGCTGTCAAAAATTCTTAATCTTCCCTGATTATTTGAAAGATGATTTAAAGGTGTATATGTAACTTCGGTATTCATATCAGTCAGAACTGAATGTCGCTGGCTGAATGTTCCTCTACGGCTGTCCTGACCTGAAAATCTTATGTCAAAGCCATCAATCAGTATTGAGCCGAAAGAAAGAGCTTCAGCCATAGACCAATCAATTGATGCTTTCTCGGAATTTACCATTTGATGTCTCTTTTCCAATAGCTTCAGAAGTTTCGGATTTATGTTGTAACCCGAAGGCACTTTGGTAATCTTTTCAGTAATATCTAAAAGTTTATCACTATCAACCGAAGTGTTCACTTTCTTGAAAATATCTTTGTCTGCTGTTGGTAACGCTTTGATGTCTTTTTTGCTACTCAAATCTTCGGCTGATGAAAATATCTTTTCAAGTCTCTTGTTTTCATTATCATATAATTCCTGAGCTTCAACTTGAGTAATAATATTTTCTTTAATTAATTCCTGCTGATATATTTTGCTGACAGGATTCATTGATTTGATTTTTTTATAAAGTAAAGGCTGTGTGTAAGATGGGTCATCAGCTTCATTATGTCCGTATTTTCTATATGATAGTACATCAATAATGACATCAGTATGAAATTTTTCTCTGTATTCGAATGCAAAAATGGCGGCAGTAACAACTGCTTCGGGTTCATTACCATTAACATGCAGGATAGGCACCTGTATCATTTTGGCAACATCAGTGCAATATATCGAGGAGCGTGCTTCCTGAGATGTTGTAGTAAACCCGATTTGATTGTTAATTATCAGATGAATTGTTCCTCCGGTTTTATAAGCATCTAATTGTGAAAGATTCAAAGTTTCTGCAACAATACCCTGACCTGCAAAAGCAGAATCACCATGAATTAAGATAGGGAGAGTCTTTGTATAAGTTGAATCATTAATTTCATTATCCATAGCTCTTGCCATTCCTTCAATAACGGGGTCAACCAGCTCTAAATGAGAAGGATTAGGAGCTAAAACAACCTGAATTTTATTATTTAACGAAGAGATAAACTCTCCTTTTGCACCAAGATGATATTTGACGTCTCCTGAACCATGATAAGAGTCCTCATCAATTTGTCCTCTGAACTCCTTAAAGATTTTCTCCTGAGATTTCCCAACAATATGAGTAAGCACATTCAACCTACCGCGATGTGACATTCCTATTACAGCGGCGTTCAGTTTTTTATCAGCCGCCATATCAAGTATTTTGGACATAAGAACAATAATACTTTCGCTTCCTTCGAGAGAAAATCTTTTATGACCAACAAATTTTGTATGAAGAAAATTCTCAAATAATTCAGACGAAATAAGCATTTTAAGGATTTTAATTTTCTCATCACGAGAATAATCTCTGGTGTTTCTTGTGCTTTCGAGTTTACGTTTAATCCAGTCCTTGCTTTCAGGGTCCTGAATATGCATAAACTCGATGCCAATAGAACTGCAATAAGTCTCCCTGATAATTTCAATGATTTCCCGTAATGGTAGATTGTTGTTATTCCAGCTGTCATCAGCATGGAAAACCCTGTCCAAATCCCAAATTGTAAAACCATAAAATGCAGGGTCAAGTTCAGGGTAATAGTATGACAAGAATCCTAAAGGATTGACTGAGGCAAGTAAATGACCTCTAACACGATAAGCGTTAATCATCATCATCACATGTGCCGCTTTTTCGATTGCTTCATCTTCGTCAATTTTCCCTCTTCGATTCATAGGAGTATTATCAATTGCCCAACGAATCGGCTCAAATGGGATTCTCAATGCCGCAAAAATCTGGTCATAGAACTGGTCTTCACCAATTAGTAATTTATTAAGATAGTTTAAAAATTCTGCTGATTCTGCACCTTGAATTATCCGATGGTCATAAGTGCTGGTAATAGTAATTGTCTTTGAGATAGCAAGAGTAGTCAATGCTTCTGGTCTTACTGCCTGAAATTCAGGTGGATAGTTAATCGAACCTGCGGCAATTATCACACCTTGTCCTTTCATCAATCTTGGACTTGAAGTAGTTGTCCCAATCATACCGGGATTTGTTAAGGTTACAGTTGTGCCTTGTAAATCCTCGACTTCGAGCTTATTATTTCTTGCTTTATGTATTATTGTATCGAAAGCAATGATAAATTCAGAAAAGTTTAATTTCTCGGCATTCTTAACATTAGGAACCAACAGAAGACGGCTACCGTCTTTTTTGACTATGTCAATAGCCAATCCGATATTTATTGAATTCCTTTTGATGCGGTAACCAACATTATCTTTGCTGTAGTAGGCATCGTTCATATACCTGTGTTTATTTAAAGCTCTGACCAAAGCCCAAGCAAGCAAATGGGTAAAAGAGACTTTAGGTCTTTTCATTTTTTCAAGATACCTGTTGATAATTCTTCGGTTTTCGTCTAATGCTTTGACTGGCATAACCCTTGTGGAAGTAGCTGTAGGAATTTCAAGACTTGCCTCCATATTGGAAGCAATCTTTGATGAAATCACTGCCAAAGGTTGCAGTTCATCATTAGGTCCCAGATATATATCTTTTTGAGCAGAAGGTTCCTTTTTTGATTTTATTGTCTCATTACTTATGGGAGTTTCATAATCCAAAGGATTTTGTCCTCTTTTCTCAAAATATTTTCTCCACTGTTCACTTACAGATTGAGGTTCTCTGAGGTACTGATAGTATAACTCATTTTCAAAAGCTGTATTTAAATTTATCATTTGAATCTCATATTATTAACATAATTATATTTTGACGCATTTATAAATATTTTATTAAATTTAATTTATATTTACTTTTTAAATAGTTTTGTATGAAATATAAAATGTAAATTTTGATTTTTTAAGTTTTGGCATAAATGAAAGTACAAAATAATATATCTCTGAAGGAATTTAACTCTTTCAAAATTGATGCGAAAGCAGATTTGTTTATCAACATTGCAACTATTAACGATATAATCGGGATTCTTGAAAGTGGTTTGCTCGAAGAAAAAAAATATTTTATCCTTGGTGGTGGCTCAAATGTTTTGTTTGCAAGTGATTATAATGGATTGATAATTAATATGGGCATCAAAGGTATGCATATCATGGAATCAAATGATGACTATATTGTTTTAGAAATTGGTGCCGGTGAAGACTGGCATAATTTTGTAAAAACTTGTGTCAAAAGTCAATATTACGGTATTGAAAACCTTGCTTTGATTCCTGGAAAAGTCGGGTCAGCACCAGTGCAGAATATTGGTGCATACGGTATGGAGCAACAAGATTGTTTTGTTTCCTTAAAAGCTGTAAATTTAAAAACTAAAGAATTTATGGAATTATCCAAAGATGAATGTAGATTTGGCTATAGAAATTCTATATTCAAAAATGATTTAAAGGATAATGTTTTAATCACATCAGTTAGATATCAATTAAGCAGACTCAAGGAGTTTAATTTTTCATATAAGGAACTTGAGCAGGAAATACAAAAATTTCCAGTGAAAGAAATAGATTTGCAATATGTCTTTGATACGGTCTGCCGTTTGCGAACAAGTAAGTTACCAAATCCTGATTTAATAGGAAGTGCGGGGAGTTTCTTTAAAAATCCTGTGATTTCTGATGAAAATCTTGAAAATCTTAAATCAGAATTTCCTGATATTAAATATTATAAAAGTGATAGCGGAAAGTGGAAAATATCTGCTGGTTGGTTGATTGAAAAATGTGGTTGGAAAGGCAAACGTTTCGGTGATGCAGGTGTTTATGAAAACCATGCTTTGGTTTTGGTTAATTATGGGAATGCTAAAGGTAGCGATATACTCTCGCTTGCAATGAAGATTCAGGATTCAGTCTTTGAAAGATTCGGAATCAAAATTGAACCTGAAGTAGTAATTGTGCAATAACTTTTATCTGTCAATTACTATTGTTGTTCTACCAATCAAATCACCTATATGGCAAACATTGGCAGTAACACCATATTCTTCGGATACAATTTCTTTGTTATTAATCAGACCTTTGAAAGTAACTTTGCAATAACCTGTTTTTGCCCATTCTTTTTGACTGTCAGTTATAACCAGATATTCACCAGATAATTTGTTTACACTGTCAATATATGGGTCAATATCTTTCATTCTGAAAACCTCTCCAGTAATATTATTTGTTGTGTAATAATCATCAAGAATTACAGGATTATCTGAGGAATCAACAATTTTTACAGATAATGCTCTCCATTCCATTGTGCAATTAACGGACTCCTCCTGGCAGGCAAAGCCGAAAATTAAAACAAAGAATGATGTAAAAGTTATTAACCTATATTTTATTCGATTTGATAACATTAAGATAAATATTATTGACCAATAGCGAGAATAACAACTCTTCTGTTTTTTCTTCTACCTTCTTCAGTATCATTTTTTGCGACAGGGTCAAGAGAACCTTTACCTGAAGCTAATAATCTTCTTCGTGAAATTCCATTATTTACTAAATAATCAGCAACTTTTTGAGCCCGGTCTTTAGCACGAAAATCATTTTGTTCAAATGTACCAAAGTTATCAGAATGACCAATAATCGAAATGACGATTTCAGGATTTTCTTTCATATACACTGCCACATCATTAAGAAATTTTCTAATTTCAGGTGTTAGATTAGTATAATCTGATGTTGGATACGTAAAAGTTCTGTTTATAGAAGTAAGTTTGACTTCTTCCTTCTTTCTAAAAACACCAAGCTCTTCTTCAATTTTGACAGCGGCATTATACATATCAATAGCCATGTCAAAATCTCCGATACCCCAGTAGTTTTGCATAAGTGCATTGTAATTTTTTGCAATACCAGCTTTCCAATTCAATTGTTTTGCTAAATCCAGACCCTGTTTTGCATATTCAAGTCCTGATTCAGGTGAAAGGAAGTTTAGATTGAATGCTATTTCTGCCAGCAAATTAACTTTGTTGGTATCATCAATAGTTTTGGGTAGTTCTGCTAATAGTGAATCTACTAAATCCTGCCCTTGCTTTTGTGCAGTCAGATTAATAGTAAATGAAAAAATTAATAATAATATTATTCTGAATTTTATTTTCATATTCATTAAAAATTCTAAATTTGAATAAAAATTTTTTACTATTAACGAATGAAATATAGATTTCATTTTTTATTTTTTAATTTTTCTTAAACAATAAAATTTCATAGATTTAAATGAAAGTTTGAACTTATTAATTAAAAATAACTTAATCTACACTTAAAAAATATTTAGTTTTTTTTAATTTTCCTTACAATAAAATTAAAAAATCATCATCAATAAAAAAATATAAATAAAATTTTTGTTAATTTATTTTAATTCATTCTAAATAATTCAAAGAGAAAATAATAATATTAAATATTAAAAGGATATATAAATGAAAAACTTTTTCTTAATTCCAATTGCATTTCTGATTTTAATCTTAATTAATAATTATGATTTAAAAGCAGAATATCCAAAGATAATTTCTTTTCAGGGTCTTTTAACTGAAAAAAATACAGGTAACGCTTTGCCGGACGGAACATACACCGTGAAATTCACAATTTTTGATAAAGAAAACGGTGGTAATGCTGTCTGGACTGAAGAACATCAGATAACTACATACAAAGGTGTATTTGATGTTTTACTGGGGACAAATACTCCACTGGATTTGCCTTTTGACAGACCTTATTGGTTGGGTATTGTTTATGAAAATACTGAATTTCTGAATCCAAGGGTGCCTTTCACAACAGTACCATATTCGTTTTATGCAGATACAGCAAATATTGCACAAGGGTTGAGTCCAAATGCAACTGGTGCTGTTTTAACCCTAAATGGATTAGCAGGGAGAATAAATATTACTGGGGATAGCAAAATAGGAGTAACTACTAATGGCAATAATGTAGAATTGGCATTAAAAGGTCAGTCAATTGATACATTGAGTTCATTGGACGGGACGATGGAAATAGTAAATCCTTACGGTCCACATACAATGATTGGTATTAAAGATGGTTCGATAACGACAGGAAAACTTGACCCAAATATAAAAATACCGTTGATTGGAGATGCAGGAGGGGATTTGGCTGGAACATATCCGAATCCGACGATAGCACAAAAAGGAGCGAAAGCAGGAGATGTGCTAAAGTGGAATGGTACATCATGGCAACCAGCCAATGATGAGTTGAGTACTTTACATACTAATGCACCAATTACAGGAGATGGGACAATGGCAACCCCATTATCATTATCCAATACTACAGTTGTACCTGGCTTATATGGTAGCACAACACAATCTGCGACATTTACAGTTGATGCAAAAGGCAGACTAACCGGTGCAGGAAATGTAACAATCAGTGGTACTGTTCCGGGAGGTTCAGCAGGAGGTGATTTGACAGGTATATATCCAAACCCTGTAATAGCACAGAAGGGAGCATTAAATGGTCAGGTATTGACTTGGAATGGCACATCATGGGTACCACAAGATGATGATGGATTAACTGCTGTTGCAGTATCAAATCCATTGGCGGGTGATGGCACCCCATTGAATCCAATACAACTTCTGAACACTCCGGTTGACCCTGGAATGTATGGAAGTGCTACTCAGGTTCCACAATTTTTTGTTGACCAAAAAGGAAGAATTACTACAGCAAGCAATATTACAATAGCTGGGACTGCCCCAGGTGGACCAGCCGGAGGTGATTTAGCAGGAACATATCCAAATCCGACGATAGCACAAAAGGGAGCATCAAACGGACAGGTATTAATATGGAATGGCAGTGCATGGGTACCAGAAAGCACAACGAATTTAGAATCAAAAGTAAATGTAACAGCGAGATTAACAGGTGATGGAACAACAACAAATCCATTAGATTTAGCCAATACAAGCGTAACAGCAGGAAACTATGGAAGTGCAACACAGGTAGGAACATTTACAGTAGATACACAAGGGAGATTAACAAATGCAGGAAACGTAACAATCAGTGGAACTACACCTGGAGGAGCTGCAGGAGGCGATTTAACAGGCACATATCCAAATCCGACGATAGCACAAAATGGTGCAACAAATGGACAGGTATTAATATGGAATGGCAGTGCATGGGTGCCAGAAAGCACAACGAATTTACAGGCAAAAGTAAGTACAAATGCACCGATAACAGGCGACGGAACGACAGGCAGTCCACTTGGATTAGCGAACACAAGCGTAACAGCAGGTAACTATGGAAGTGCAACACAGGTCGGAACATTTACAGTAGATGCACAAGGCAGACTAACAAATGCAGGAAACGTAACGATAACAGGAACAGTACCAAATGGCACAGCATCAGACCAGATATTAGTCTGGAACGGAAGTGCATGGGTGCCAGCTGACCCGACAACAACCGAATCAAAAGTAAGTGTAACAGCGAGATTAACTGGTGATGGAACAACAACAAATCCATTGGATTTAGCCAACACAAGCGTAACAGCAGGAAATTATGGAAGTGCAACACAAGTAGGAACATTTACAGTAGATGCACAAGGCAGATTAACAAATGCAGGAAATGTAACAATCAGCGGAACGACACCTGGAGGAGCTGCAGGAGGAGATTTAGCAGGCACATATCCAAATCCGACAATAGCACAAAAGGGTGCGACAAATGGACAGGTATTAATATGGAATGGCAGTGCATGGGTGCCAGAAAGCACAACGAATTTACAGGCAAAAGTAAGTACGAATGCACCGATAACAGGTGACGGAACGACAGGCAGTCCGCTTGGATTAGCCAATACAAGCGTAACAGCAGGAAACTATGGAAGTGCGACACAAGTAGGAACATTTACAGTAGATGCACAAGGCAGACTGACAAATGCAGGAAACGTAACAATCAGTGGAACAACACCAGGAGGAGCTGCAGGAGGCGATTTAACAGGTACATATCCAAATCCGACAATTGCACAAAAGGGTGCAACAAACGGACAAGTATTAATATGGAATGGCAGTGCATGGGTACCAGAAAGCACAACGAATTTACAGGCAAAAGT
>RCNQ01000088.1 GCA_003731675.1 Bacteroidetes/Chlorobi group bacterium ChocPot_Mid | reverse complement strand
TCTCAAAAAAAATGAAAATATTTTTGATTATTTTATATGTTATACGTGAAATAACCCTAATATTTCAATATTTTAATAACTTTTCACAAGCACAAATCAAATTTAAGTTCTTATATTTTAATCACTTATTAAAATTACAAAAAATATTTTTACAAATATATAAAAAATTTAGCTTTTTTTATAGAAAAAAGGGGAATTTTTAATGAAAATCAAAAATTTTAAAATAGCGGTAAATCTTCCAAGACACTTAAAATACTCAATGATATATTATTATGATTTGAAAAAAATACTTATATTTGTAAAATATTAAAAGATTATGAAAAAGCAAAAAGTATATATTGAAACAAGTGTAATTAGTTACTTGACTTCAAAGCCAAGTAGAGATTTGATTATTGCAGGACATCAACAAATCACTTTAGAATGGTGGAAAAAAGTTAAAAATAAATTCGATTGTTACATCTCACAGATAGTTATTGAAGAAATCAGCAAGGGTGATGCCATAGCTTCAACTGCAAGAATTAAAGCTGTTCAAGATATGCCAATTTTAGCATATAGCACCGAGATAGAAGACTTAGCCAAAAAGTATGTCGAATTATTAAATATTCCTGAAAAATCAAAATTAGATGCTTTTCATTTAGCATTTGCAGTAATGTTTAAAATTGATTTCTTGCTTTCGTGGAATTGCAAACATATCGCGAATGCGATGATAAATTTAAAAATTAAAAATTTTAACAACAAAAGTGCTCGTTATGTACCATTTTTGTGTACACCTCAGGAATTATTGGAGGTATGATATGAGGAAAGATAAAATAGTTGAACAGGTTCGAAAAAATAGAGAGAGACTTTTTGCTCAGTTCGATTACAACATCAAGAAGTTTTCTGACTTTATTTTGGAAGCACAAATGAAAGAAAAAAGAAAAATTATTACTTTGAAAGAAATGAGGAGTAAAGAAAAAAAGTAAAATAATATGTAAATAAATATGTAAGCGTTGTCTTACTGCGTTCTAAGTTGGAAACTGGTAATTTTTAATTGAATAGATACGTAGAAAGAGGCACGCTCCCGATTGGGGGCGTTTTCCTTTGTATCTATTCAGGGTATACCAGTACCTCAGCTTAGTACAAATTGTGAAAATGCCCTTTTTTAATTTTTTTGAAACCTGAAGCAGGGTTTGTGTATCAATAGTAAAGGAGGGTGTGCAAAAAAGGAAATATTTAATAAATTAATAAATGGATTAGAATTTAATGAAAGTTGATTACTTGTTTTTTTCAAATTTAACCAATAGTAAAAATCAATATGATTTTACCTTAAGTCAAGGAATTTCGAAAAACAATGCTTATTATAAACCAGTATTTTTTGAATTGAATGATTCAATTTTTGGTAGCCTCATTGTTCTGGAAATGTTTTCGGATGAGAGTTTATACAAACGAGGTATCATCAAAGCACGAAAACAGTTTCTCCTTGCTTTGCAGTACGCTGTTGAAAGATTTGATGTTAAAATAATATTGCTTGCGGCTTCTACAAAGCGGTTATTCGGGAAAGAAGCAGAGATTAGAGTCAATTGGGACGGTTTACAGGATAATGAGGGTTTCACTATTCAGGAGCTATATCCTGATGTGATTTTTACGAATGGAGATAACGGCACTTCTGTTATTTTCAATGCAGAAATTGACAGGATTGTTGAAAATGCAAATATTCAGAATAACGGAAATAATGTTTTAATTAATGGTTTAGGGCTTCTTGGAACTGATGCCCTGAAGCATTTGCTTATGAAAAAGCTGAACCCTGAGCAAATCTACATTATCAGCAGTCATACTAAAGAATTGAAGGAACTAATCAACACAAACAATATAAAAGTATTCGATACAATTCAAAATATTCCTCAAAGTGAAGCTAAGAAAATAACAGCAATAATAAATTGCACACACAATCCGAAAAGTATTATTACATCAGATTGTATAAGCTACATGCAGGACAGTCAGCCGATTCATGTAATTGACGTTGCAGTTCCTTATGGTTTCCCGGAAGAAGAATTTTCAAAATGCAAAAACGTAATCAGACAAGACGGTGGTAATGCATATATAGCAGAAGGTTTGGAATTTTTCTTTAATCCTGAAATCTGCGGATTAACCGAAAATGTTCTTTATGGCTGTTTTGCCGAAGCTATGTGTTTAGGGGCTTATCTTAAAGAAAATCCCAATAAAAAGGAATTTATCAGTGGCTTCGATTATTTCAATGTGAACGAAAAAACGAAGAAATTTGTAAGCGAATTATTTCAAAATTATGGAGTAGGTATTGCACCTGTGCCATATAATTTTATGAAAATTAATTCTTTAGAAAATGATTAAACCACCATCGCCCCATTTACCCATGTCTCTTCAACATGATTTATTCCGAAATGATAAAACAAATCGGTATAGGATGGGACATCAGCAATAATGAAATTTGCAATTTTACCTGCTTCAAGAGAACCCATTTTGTCAGACTGACAAATTGCAGCGGCTCCGTTCAATGTTGCCGCAGTAATCGCTTCTTCTGCACTCATGTTCATATTAATTACAGCAAGTGATAAAATCGTCTGCATATTTTCAGTAAAGCAGGAACCCGGATTACAGTCTGAAGCTAAAGCTACAATACAACCTGAATCAATTAATTTTCTTGCAGGTGCATAAGGCATACGGATAAAATATGCTGTCCCGGGTAAAAGAGTCGCTACTGTACCTGATTGTTTGAGTGCATTAATCCCCTCATCAGAAACAAAAAGCAAATGGTCTGCTGATACAGCTCCCAAGTTTGTTGCAAGCTTTGTTGAACCAAAATCAGCAAGCTCATCGCAATGAACTTTTAATTTTAAGCCATGTTCTAATCCTGATTTTAAGACGCGTTCACCTTCATCAAGAGAATAATATCCCTTGTCAATAAATGCATCGCAAAATTCTGCAAGCTTTTTTTCTTTAACCAGCGGAATCATTTCGTTGCAAATTAAATCAATGTACCCGTCGTGATTATTCCTGAATTCAGGAGGAAAATCGTGAGCACCAAGAAATGTTGAGCTGATATGAACAGGCAGTTCGTTTCTTAATTGCTTTATTGCTTCGAGTAGTTTAATTTCACTCTCAGTTGATAGTCCATACCCGCTTTTCATCTCAAATGCAGTTGTACCGTGCTTAATAGCGTTGTTTGCAATTTTCCTTCCTGTTTCTACAAGCTCTTCAACAGTTGCTTCTCTTGTACCCTTGACAGTTGTCAGAATACCTCCACCCTCTTCAGCAATTTGCTGATAAGTCACTCCACGAAGACGTCTTGCAAATTCAAGAGAACGATTTCCACCAAAAACAATATGAGTGTGTGAATCCACAAAACCGGGTAAAACTGTTTTACCTTTTGCATCAATGATTTTTGTTGGAGTAATTAATCCTTGTGATATTTGCTGTTTTAATTGTTCAACAGTTCCTACCCATTTTATTTCCTTATCAAAAATCATTGCCCCGTTTTGTATCTCACCGATATTTTGCATATCTCTACCTGCTTTATGCTTTTTCCCATCAGAATTAACCGTTACTAAAGAACTAATATTTGTGATTATTGTTGTCATATTTCAATTTTTTTCTCTTATTCAAACTTTTAAATTTTTAAAAACTTTCTATTGAATCATCCTTCGACAAGCTCAGGATGACTGATTTATCTCAAATTAAACAACTGGATTCTTCAGCAATTCAGACAATTTCTTTGTTTTTCCAGTATTAACAATCAGTATCTTCGCATTTTTCGGGATACTCTCTTTCATCTGTAAAAGCAAAGCAAGTCCAGCCATACCTGATGGTTCAAAATTTATTTTTTGACTCGATGCGATATCCAAAGCTTGTTTGACAAATGACTCCTTGACATAATAAAAACCTGTACGATTACCTACACAAGAGTATTCTTCTTTTAATGTATTAATATACTTTTTAAAAGAATTAATTGAAGGAAGAAAATTTGAATAGAGTTTATCCAAAACAGTATTGGGCTGGTCTGAAGATGCACCAAAAAAGTGAGTATTTTTCAGTATATCCATATTACCAAAAAATCTTGGGTCGTGCTTTGCGATAAAGGAATTAAAATACTCAACCTTAACAATGTTCAATACATTTATGAATAAATCACCAGTACCGAAAGGAATAAAGCAGTATTCAGGATTTTGCATAAGAATTTCGTAGCTCATCCAATCGTAGTAATTGTCCTGATTAGGGTCTAAAGTTTCACGATATGTAATATCAATACCTTTTTCGTTATCGGTTAATTCTTTTATTTCATCTGATGTTAAAAGTTTTTTTGACAAGTCAGTTTCATAGAGTTCACAACCAATATCCTTAATAGTAGCTTTAATATTGCTATTCAAATTTTTGTCAACTAAAACTTTTAGCTTCACAGGAATTTCAAAAAGATTAAGAAAATGCTGAATAGCAATCGCCGCACTACCAGAGGATATAATTGACATCTGCGGTAAGTAATCTTTATACTTCAATCCTTGTATCAAAGATTTATACTTTATAACAACTTCCCATGCTAAACGGTCTTTATGCGTTCCTGTGGGATTTGTACTTTCATCTTTAAGCCAAACATTAGTGAATCCGGGAACTTTAATTTTGTAAGTTTCCGATGCTGGAAATTTTGGCTTATAAAATGGTAAAGGTGGAAATTCTGGTTTATTAGGGTCGTTCATTGAAGGAATCTTAATACCCTTATAGGTTTTTTCCAACTCGTAATTTATTTCCCTTATATTTGTTTTCTTCGGTAAGATATTGATTAAGTCATCATGTGTTCTGATTTTTGTAAGAAAAATTTTGTAAAGGATTTTATAATCACTTGTACGGATTAAATCAACTATTCTGTTAAGTTCAACAATAATCTCTTTAATTTCTTTTAATTCGCTACTAAGTTTCAGGAAAATATCTTTGTCTTTTTTTACACCGAGAATCAGTCTGTGATTTTCTTCCAATTTCTCACTCCTCAGTTTCCAATACTTAAGCAATTCGGATCTGCCGAGTGAATCGAAAATATTGAAGTCACCTTCGTAAACATCTTCAAGTAAAACATGAACAGTATGGAAAATATAATTCTCTAAATCTGAACTGGTATATTCGATTAGCTCTTTTATACAATTTTCATTTTGAAGATAATCTCTGCTGATAAGAGAAATGACAAGAGTTGTATCATCTAATTTGCTGTAAATTTCAGAAAGTCTTCCTTTACTGTAAGTGTGGGTATTTCTTGTATCGCTTTCTACGAAAAAGCCCATTTCTTCTTTAAGTTTAGTAGCAATTTTTTCTGCTTCGACCATATTGTTCATGGTTGAAGACACAATAAATTTATATTGTTTGTCCTGAAAATTGGATGTGTTCAGTTCGTGTCCGAATTTTTTTTCTTTCCTGAGAAAGTCAAATCTTTTTTTCCCGTAAGCAAACAAGTAGCATATTTCTATGTTATATTCTTGGAATCTCAGACTTGGTGCTTTCCTGTTTGAATAGAGTAAATTCCTAAAGAATGTATTTCCTGGTAAAATATCATAATTGACTTGTTCATTAATTCTGATTTCTACATCCTCACGCTCTTGAAATTCATCAAGTTTTACTTTCATTATCTCACGCAATTCCTCATAATTCTCCAAATGGGAGTTGAATTTCTTGCTTCCACCTTCCATTTCGTACTGTTCTCTGATTTTAGCCCTTAAATTATCAAGCTCTGGCTTATCAATTTTAATCCAACCGCTTTTAAGCAGTATTTCTTTTGTCATTTTTCTTTTTTTTAAATTATTTAACTACGATTTTTCTTCTAAATTAATAAAACTATATGAGATATTCATAGATTTCCTTATTTTTGGAAGATAAATTTTGTTGAAATATATTTAATCTTTGTCATGAAAACATTATTTAAAATATTCTTGTGTTTAACAATTCTGTTATCTTTTCTTATTGTTATTATTTCATGTTCAGGACCAAAACAAATGAATAATCATCAAACTATCGTAACAGAAAAAATAGATACTATTGCCAAATATGAAATGATTGCAAAAGAAAAATTCTCAGGAGATTTATTATATATTCCAAATTCCAATAATACCTATATGCTTTGTATAAGTCATAATAAGCCAACAAACGAAAATCCTTTTCCAAGTTTCAGCTTTTTTATATATGATTTAAAAACTGAGGAAATTATTTATGAGGATTCACATGAAAACGGAAATGTAAACTGGAAAAATAATGAACAGATAATGATTCATACATTTCCCGGACAGATAAGAAATGAAAACGACCAGCCGATTGTATATATTTATGATATTAAAAAGAAAAAGAAATATATTGACGAGATAATAAAGGATAAATAGTATGAAAACCCGAATAACACTTATTGCGCTGTTGACATTAGCAATTTTATTGCTACCAGATACTTCAGTGTCTCAACTATCTTTAAGTATTAAAGTGAAACAGCACAAAACATTAAAAACAAACAAAAAATTGAAGCAAAATAAACCTCAGAAAAAAGTAAAAATCAAAAATAATACAACTTTTTTCCCAAGTTATGATACAAAAGCAAAATTATGGAAATACAACATAGGAGAATATGATAAATCTCAAAAGTTTGATGCACCATACCTTTTTGCTGAACTTCATTCCAATATTCGAACTCGAGAAGGTAAATCAAAGCCAGACTATGAGCCAAATCAAAGATTTATTGAATACCAAAAAGCTATTTTATACTCACAAAACAAATCGAAGGAGAAACCACAATCAAAGCTGAACTGGATTGAAAGAGGTCCCGCTAATGTTGGTGGAAGGACAAGAGCATTCATCGTTGACCCAACTGACCCCACTGGCAAAACATGGTTTGCCGGTTCTGTTGGAGGTGGCATTTGGAAAACAACAGACAGAGGTATTAATTGGCGTAACATGACACCTTTTTTACCGAATCTGGCTACAACATGCTTAGCTTATTCCGAATCCAACCCTTACATTTTTTATGCAGGAACAGGTGAAGGCTTTATGAATCTCGATGCGATTAATGGTGATGGCATTTTCAAATCAACCGACCATGGTGAAACTTGGTTCCATCTGCCATATTCCGCAAGATTTAAGTCCATTAATAGAATAATAGTCTCTCCAACTGACCCCAATATTGTTTTGTGTTGCTCCAATGATATGAATGTTTCAGGAACACAATCACAAAGATATTACCTGGCTCGAAATTCAACAATTGAAAAATCCACAAATGGTGGACTATCATGGAGAACAGTTTACCAATCAGGTGAAGCAAGAGTTCAGCAAATTTTATATGACCCAAATAACTTTAATATTCAATACGCATCAATAAATGGTGTCGGTATAATCAAATCAACTAATGCAGGAGAGACCTGGTTCAATTCTTCTAATGGAATTGGTATCTGCCAAAGAATAGAAATGGCTATCTCACCTACAAATTCTAATAAATTGTACCTTAGTGTTGAAAACGGTGCCTCCTCAGACTTTTATGTTACCGAAAATGGTGGCGATTTGTGGTATTTAGTAAACGACATAAAAAAGAATAACTCTTGGTTGAGCAATCAGGGTTGGTATGACAACTGTATCGCTGTTCATCCATTCAATGAAAATATTGTCTTTGTTGGTGGAGTAAATATCTTCAAAATCGAAATGCAATCCGGACAAGACTCAATATTTCGAATAACAAAAATTGAGAAAAATTCTTTGGATTCTTATATGTCCTTTTTTGATTCAGGTTTACCATACGAAGACGGTGGTATTGGAACAAGTCAGGATTATTGGAATGAACAAATTCTAAAAGACAATGAGTTTACAACCACAGAATTACGCTTCGGAAGCACAAGAACTCAAAAAGCTCACAGATTTATTCAGCAAGGTGACCAGTATGTTTTCAAAGATTACGTCAATATTCCTTTCGAAGTACACGATTTAACTAATTTAAAGCAATTATGCGTCTCCTTCATTGACCAAAATAATAATGGTAAATTCGACCTTCTCGAAGGAGATACCCCTGAAATAATTATAACACATGCAGTAAATTATTCAAATCAAGCAAATAGTAGCATAAAAAGTTCAATAAAATACAAAGCTGAATATGTTATTTCACCAAGATTAAAAGATGGAGCTGTTTGGAATCCAACTACCTTGCCAAATTCTAAACTAAAAATCACTTGGGGACCAATTTATACTAAGAAAAGAAAAACAACCGCAGTTACCGATGGTTACGGACAATTCGGAGGTCCTAACAGAAACAGTGTCGTGCATGTTGACCAACATAATATTACTATGATACCAATTGATAAATCAAAAGGTCAATATTGGATTCTAATTGGAAATGATGGTGGAGTTGCTTTCTCAACTAATGAAGGGCAAAATTGGATTGAAACAGATAAAAATGGATACAATACTTCACAATTTTATGGTTGCGATAAAAAGCCAGGAGCTAATGAATATATCGGTGGAACTCAGGACAATGGTTCATATTTTACAAT
>RCNQ01000087.1 GCA_003731675.1 Bacteroidetes/Chlorobi group bacterium ChocPot_Mid | reverse complement strand
TGACATACCGAAAACTGAACTTATTCAGGATTGCCGTTATTCTCTTTGTTGTTTTAATGATGGTCGCAGGTCAAAAGGTAGCAGATTATTTCATTAACAACAAATTTTATGACTTGCAACACAACTGGCATTACTTCGCTTATGGGCTGTTTGTTTTTGTTATGCACAGATATTTGCTCACAAAAAAAATAAGCGACAGCAAAATAATCATCGCTACTTATACCAAAGCATTCATCATCTCTGCATTTGACGAAGGTATTCAGGTCTTTATCTCCAACAGGATTTTCGATATATCCGATATTGCTAAGGATATGTGGGGTGTTACTATGGGATTGATTCTCCTGTTTTTCATTTTGAAAAATGCTGAGCTGATAAAAAACGGATGGAAATTCACACATAAAAATCTGAAAGATTATTTCTCGTCGCCTTTATCTTTGCTCCTGCTACTGGTTTTTCTGAATTATATCCTGCTTTATGTAAGTTCAATCCTGACCGAAGATGAGTATTGGTGGGTTATTGCTCTTTGGACCATCGGTTTATTTTTTCTATCATTTTTATTACTTCATCTTTGCGGATTCAAAAAGACAAGAATTGCTTTAATTGTAATATTATTTGCTTTAGTTATTTTTCAAACATCAAGTTATCTCATTCACAGGGAAAAGCACATTACAACCTGCAATCAAGGACTTATCGTTTACAAGGGCATACCCTTGCTTTATTTTGATTTTATGATTTATCCCGACGGTATGATTAGACCTGTTGACAAGAAAAAATGGTACAGAGGAGGCGATTTTATAACATTCTTCAATCAGAAAGCCGACATCATTCTCGTTGGCAGAGGATTTGAAGAATTTGGTGGTCAGGGATTTTTAGGTACTCAGTTCTACGATTATCCGTATTTTATTTTCAATACAGTAACCGGTAAAAATGCACAGGTCATTTTGCTCGATACACCGACTGCCTGCAAAGAATACAACAGGTTGCTAAAGGAAAAGAAAAAAGTTTTATTTATTATTCATAACTCATAATAAAAAACGAAACTAAATAATTTTTTTTATCAATCGAATCTTCTGATGCTTCGGGCAGGAAATCAGGGAGAATTTTTAAAAAATATAATGGAGAAAATATTATGAAAGAATGGGGAATAGACATAACAGGCAGAAAGATGATTTTTGCCCCTTGGACTACTGATGAAATAGGAAATTATATAACTCCTAAACAAGAAGATATTATTGAAGTATATGGCATTTCCGGTGAAGCCGTAGCAGAAACATTACTTTACTTTGAAAAGTGCGAAGGAAACTCTCAACAATTAATTTCACTATTAAATAAGCATTGTTTATCCCCAATTTATCATATCAACCGTGATGATTTGCTCAATTCGGAAAGATGGTATAACTGCGAATACTATTTCTACTTCATAATGTTTACAAAAAAGTTAATGGGTGATTACAAATGGAGATTTACCAAAGGAGATGATGTTCAACTTTCAAAATACCACAGAATCTATGAAAAAGGTTTTATTGACTTTGACCCCTTCGGCAAAGAAGACCAAGATGTTCAGAATAATCCATACTTTGCGACCATTACCTATTTTAAGAACAAAGGTGTTGACCTGACAGAATGGCTCGAATGGTGCGATATTCTTTCAAAACCAAAAACAAACATCAGCTTTAAAAACGACTTCAGTAAAATCGAACATGGCTGGATGAGTTCCGAATTTTTCCACTTTTCAATAGAACTCTTAAAAGTAGTAATGAATAAAAGCAGTCTTGTCTCTGTCTTCAAGGAAGCATTTGAGGTCTGGACTTTAGCTGGCTTTTCTTATGTTCCTGAAAGCATGTTGATTAAAACACTTGAATACGTTGCAAACAAAGGCACAAGAGCTTATGTTTATAATATCAAACTTTCCAAGAGTAAAAATTCCATAGAAATTATCTTAAAGCAAAAACAACCATATAATGCAAAAAAAGATGACATATACTACAATTCAACATTCCTCACTGGTCTTGACTGTGTAATAGCAATATTTCAACCGACAATAAAGAAACTCCTGCGTCTGGACAAAATGCCCGTTTTAACCAAATTTGACAGATTTGACTATGACAAAGCCCTATTTTCCTTTGAATGGGAAAAAAGAATTTTGACCATTCCTTGGCTCAATTTGTTAATCTTCAATATCCTTACTGCAATTATATTGCTAAATCCCGAAATTTTTAATATTACTTTGAATTTATCATTTATCTCATTATATATCATCATCAACGCATTTTTAATTTTATTCAGATTTTACAGCATTGAAAAACACAAAAGGAAACTGGCTGAAAAAAATATTGAAATCTTAATTGATGATTCTGACATAAGATTAGGAAAACTTGAAAAAATATCAGATGACTTGCTCAGAGAAAAACAGTTGCTTGAAATCAAAGTCAAAAACAGAACAAACGAACTTTTATATAAAAATGAAATCCTTGCAATAGAAAGAGAAAAATCCGAAAAACTTTTATTGAACATACTCCCTAATGTAATTGCAGAACGTTTGAAAGCAGGCGAACAGTTTATTGCCGATAAATACGAAGAAGCATCAATTGTTTTCATTGACATTGTCGGATTTACATCAATAGCATCTGACGAACCACCTGAAAAAGTTGTTGCAATGCTTGATGATATCTTTACTGTTTTTGACAAGATTAATGAAAAATTCGGACTTGAGAAGATTAAGACAATTGGTGATTGCTATATGGCTGTTGCAGGTATTCCATCGCCAAGAAAAGACCACACGGAAGCCGCCGCAAAATTTGCCCTCGAAGCTATGGGAACAGCAACAAAAAAGCTTCAGATAATCTACGGAGATAAACTTCATTTCAGATGTGGAATTGATTGCGGTCCTGTTATTGCAGGCATAATCGGAAAAAAGAAATTTATCTATGACCTCTGGGCTGATGTTGTAAACACAGCAAGCAGACTCGAAGAATACGGAGTTTCAGACAAAATTCACGTGTCCGAAAGATTTTATAAAAATTTCACAAACGGTGGCAACAAATTGAATTTACAATTTGAAGAACGTGGAGAAATTGAAGTCAAAGGAAAAGGAACGATGAAAACCTATTTCTTAATAAATAGCATCTAACCACTAACTTCTATCTTCTATCTTCTAACTTCTATCTTCTATCTTCTATCTTCTAACTTCTATCTTCTCTATTTACGGTATTCTGTAAAACACATCATCAAGATACATTAAAGCATAGCTCAATGAAAAAACAATATATCCCGCCAATATCAAAACACCCCACTTATTCCATCTCGGAAAATCAAATCTGCTATTATAAACAAGAAACAAAATTATTGGTACTGCCTGTATCAGATATCTCCCCTGCAGACCAAATACCATATTCGCACCCACCGGAGAAATAAAATAACTCATAACAATTATACCCAAAACAGAACCAACTCCTACAACGAAAAAAATTGACTTCTGCCAGAATCTCACAACTATCTCTTTCTTACTCTCCAAAAATCCCACACTCAGCAATATCAAACCATGCAACAAGAAAAACCAGTTCGGCAACAATGTATAGGAATACCCAAACCTGCCTATTGTCCCACCTGTCCACTCCTGACGGAAATAATTTATATTCCCGATTATATTCGATACCACCTTCCCCGGATTTTGCATCTGATAATCAATATTCATCGCCTGATTCTTCATCAAATCCTTTAGCAATGCTACACTCTTTTCAAGATGATAACCCTGTGCCGCTATTATTTTCCCCCAAGTCCAATTCGGCAAATAATACAAAGCAACACAAAAAACAAACATTATCAAATAAACATAAATACTTTTGAGCTTCAGCTTAAACTTGCTTGCCGGTATAACAAAAAACAAGAAAGGCAACAAAGGATATCCATCTTTCGCAAATCTCTGAACCAACAAAATCAGCACTATAAACAACAACTCCCGATGTGTTATGTAAGATTCCGATTCAAAAGCATACTTCAGCACTACCGCAAAAAACAAAAAAGTTAATGATATACTCAAAATATCATAAGTTACCGATGCCCCCTGATACAAAGGCATTGGTGTCAATGCATAAAGCATCAACACATTCTTATAAACTGGTGCAAACTTAATTGCAAAAAATATTATCACCAGATAAAATGCCAATCCTCCAATTCTCCCCCACCAGTTCAGCCACACAGGATTTGAATTTATTACCTGACCCAAAAATATACCTATCACATTCGGTATATACCCCACAATATTATAACTATAAAGCTGGTCGTGAAAGAACTGCTTGTTCTCAGGATTCAAAGGTATTCTCTCCAACTCCTCCAACTTACTCTTACTGATTTTAATTGAATCCGAAAATCTGATTCCCTGAAACATCAAAGGCACCTGCACCACATTCACAGGTATCACTCCTCCGATTTTATTGTCTCCTTGCTCAGCAACAAAATATCCCTTAGCAATAAAATAAGAATGAACAAAATGCCTGTCTTCGTCATTCGATTGCCAGGGCGGATTTAAAAAAACAAAATATAACCCAAAAAATATTCCGAGAATCAAAAACACCCACTCCGGCTTTGCAATCTTAATTAATTTATCACTTACGCTCTTCTTTGCTTTTTTCTGATGTGCAACACTCTTTGCCATAAACTATTTTCTCATTTGTTTGATGATTTATGAAACTTTAACTTCAAAATACTATAAAAAAAACTCGAAAAAAATATCTGAAAACTCACTATCAGCAATGTCGCCGACGTTATCACTATCCTCATCGTATTGCTAATTGACAAATCCTTGAACCATCCTCTTTCCAGCAGTACAAGCGAAAATATCACTCCCGCCATTCCGCAAATAAAGATTATCATCCCGATAAAAATACCTTTCTCCAACGTTGCATACTTCAGCAACCTGTTCAACCTCGGATGCTCTGGCAACAATTCCTCCTGCACAGCAAATACCTTAGTAAGCACTGCAAATGAAACCCCCTGCATACCAATAATTATCAATGCCGCCGCATACAGCATCGTATGTACATCCAGATTTAACTGTGACCCAGGCAACACCCACAGATTTATCGAAACTCCCGCCACTATCATAAATATACTCGGATATAGAAACAACCACCTCGGACTAAACAGCAACAAAAACCTCAGATGACGCCAGCCATCTCTGAACGGCTTTAAATGTGCAGGTCCAGGTCTTCCCGAAGGCAACATCACCACCGGTATCTCAATTATATTCAAATTCCTCAATGTCGCCTTAACTATCATCTCCGATGCAAACTCCATACCGGAAGTCCTGAGATTCATCAGATTGTAAGCACGCTTCGTAAAACCACGCAATCCACAATGAAAATCCTTCACCTTACTCTTAAAAAATATCCTCCCCAATCCCGAAAGCACTGGATTTCCAATATATCTGTTCGCAAAAGACATTGCCTTTTTTTCTATCCCACCTTTAAACCTGTTACCCACAACAAGTTCATATCCTTCACGTAGCTTCTCTAAAAAAGGCATCAGATTCTCCAAATCGTGGCTCCCGTCAGTATCACCCATTATGATATACTTCCCTTTTGCCGCATTGATTCCACCCATCAAAGCCGCTCCATAGCCCTTTTCCTCAACATTTATCAAACGAACAGCTTTTTGCCTTATAACCTCCAAAGAACCATCACTGCTCCCATTATCCGCTACAACTATCTCTGCATTTACTTTATTCTTTTCTATAAAGCTCATTGCTTTATCAACACACAATCCGACAGTTTCTACCTCATTAAGGCACGGCATAACTATCGAAAGCTCATATTCATATTCTTCGTTTACTACCATTTTCTTAAAATAATATACAATCCCAAAAATCAGAGAATAGCTGATTTAATCTAAAATACTAAATTACAAAAATATCTGTTTAACTCTTAAATAAAAAATCTCAGTTACAAGGACCTCCCTGCTATTGAAAAATATAAAAACTACACAACTTTCTCGTTGTTGATAATAAACATAAAAAAATTCATTTATATTAAGCGACGTGAACGTCTCTGAAACCAGAATCAAAAAATCACAACAATTTTCTTTGAAATATTACAATAACTTCTTATTTTGCAACTCTATAAGAAATAACAAATTATTTTTTAATTTATTTTGAGTGCAATATGGCAAAAGTCATTGAAGGTTTGTTTGATGCAAAAGGAAAAAGTTTTGCAATCGTGGTTTCACGCTGGAACCAATTTATTGTCAACAAAATGCTCGACGGAGCTTTAGACGCTTTGAAAAGGCATAACGCCTCCGAAGATAAAATTACTATCGCCTATTGCCCCGGTTCTTTCGAAATTCCTCTCGTTGTGCAAAAATTTGCCGAATCAAAAAAATACGACGCAGTTATTGCTCTCGGTGCTGTCATTCGTGGCAATACTCCTCACTTCGAATACATTGCTTCTGAAGTTACAAAAGGTATCGCCAACGTTAATCTTAAAACAGGTGTACCCTGCATACTCGGTGTTCTTACTACCGACACAATCGAACAAGCTATAGAAAGAGCTGGCAGTAAATCTGGCAACAAAGGTTTCGAAGCCGCCGTCTCTGCCATCGAAATGGCTTCTCTAATCCAAAACATTGTTTAATATCGTGAAAGGCATTATATCTGATATTTTCGACGGTTTAGTATTATTCAATAACAATATTTTTAATATGAAAAAGAATAATTTTTTTCAACCGTCTCGATTATTTATTCATATAGTCCTTTCTGCCATATTCTGCCTCCTCGTTAATCATGCCTCTGCCGAACTGAAACTCGATAACTGGAAAACATACACATCCTTATCCAATGTCCGCACTGCTGATATTGACAAGCAAGGCAAAATCTGGGCGGGTACTTCCGGTGGTGTCTTCGTTTACAATCCGCTTGACTCTTCCACTACTGAAATACGCAATACCGAAGGTTTACTCAATCTCGACATCTCTTTAATCAAAGTTAATCCTTATGATAACTCGGTATTTATCTGTTCCTCCAACGGAACTATACAAATATACAAATCAGAGAACAAATGGAATTACGTCACCGATATTCTCTCTGCCAAATTTCCTGACCCCTTAATCACTGACATTGTCTTTGTTCAAGATACTGCCTATATTTCCGGTGGCTTCGGATTAGCCAAATTCAATCTCAAAGAACTTGTCTTTATCGAAACAATCAGCAAATTTGGTAGCTTTACAAGTGGTATCCGTGTTAACGACATTCACTTTCTTAACGGCTTCCTTTGGATTGCTACCGACGAAGGTCTGGCAAGATTAAAACTTGGAAATACTATCGCTAATCCGCTTGCATGGGATGTCTTTAATATGAAAAATGGATTGAACGAAAAGAAAGTCAAATTCCTTGCAGATTTCAACGATTCACTTTATCTCGCTACCGAAAAAGGCATATATAAATTCGACAATGACAAACTGTATCCTCTCATCTCTGTTGCAGATTATGAAAATATTACTGGTATCTTAAACCTTAACGGCAGTTTATTTTACTCAACAAATCTCGATGTTTACAACTCTGCAAAAATCCCTCAATCCTTCAGCAATTTCAGAACAATTAATGCAATTGCAAAATACACTAACAAGAAAATAATCTGTCTTTTTCAGTACTGGGGTTTGAGCATTTTCGACAATTCCACCGAAAAAAACATTTTGCCAAATACTGCAAGGTCAAACAGCTTCGTTCACCTT
>RCNQ01000086.1 GCA_003731675.1 Bacteroidetes/Chlorobi group bacterium ChocPot_Mid | reverse complement strand
ATTTTTTACTTGCATTATTAAAAAAATAATATTATGTTTGCATTATAAAAAATATTATTTGTATTTTTTTGCTTTTCTCACAAACAAGAAGGGAGGCAGATATGCTAAAAAGACTAATAAAAAAGGGCTGACAAAAGACCAGTTCAGTCAGCCCATAAGTCCTATTTTTTCACACTGACTTACAGAAAACTTCTGTATGTCAGTTACAAATTTAATAAATTTTTTTGTAACAAAAAATGAGAAAATAAAATGAAGAAGATTCTGATTATAATGATATTTATTGTATTTACAATGTCGTTATATTACACAGTTCAAGCTCAGGGGGGATGTAATTTTTGGTGTTCATGGTCAACAATTCAAACTGTCAACGTCACAATTGGAAATTGTAGTTTCACTGCAAAATATAAATATGCGGTATGCTTTAACTCATGTTATTTTGAACTAATTGAATTAAATGGTATTGATTCTTATTGTTTTGCTAACTATACTATGAAAGAATTAGTTAGAGCAGCACAAAAAGCAATAGTTGAAGAGCCATGGGTTACATGCCCCCCAGATGAAGGTGGATGTATAACAGCACTTACTGGATACGCTTCTTCTTGCTGGAAATGGGATGGGACAATAGGACCAAGCAATCCTACAGTTAGTTTAATTTCATGTAATAATGCATCTTGTTGTACATATCATTGGAAAAAATGTAATGGTGTTGCAACTTTGATATCAGTTGATAATGGTGTACCATGCCAACCTATACCTGAAGGATGTTTTGAGGTTTGTGAATAAATAAACACAGAGCCAGCGAGAAAATCGCTGGCTCATTTTTTAAATTAATCTTGAGGTTGATATGAACTATATTCTTAAATTTGTTATAATAATCATGTTTTCTATGATAATTATAAGCGTTAATTCTAGTTCTCAACTTATTAACAAATGGGAAATTGTTGATACTGACACAATCTATTATTATAATTCTAATGACCCAATAGCAAAAAACATCTCTTATATTGATAAAAATGATATTTCTATTATTGGTTATTATTTAAAAAATATTAAAAGAACTTTTTTTACTCCCGAACATATTAAGGTTGAAATTTTGACAAATGCAAATATTTGGTCTGCTTTACAGTTTTCTGGGTTTGACAACACTAAGAAAAAAGTTATTTTATACGATACTAACCAAATAGATGACCACTGGAGAGCAATTGCTCACCCTTCAAATAATATTTATGTAATAGTAGGTGACTCAGCTTCATTTATGGGATACTTTGACTGGTTAAGATATAAATTCCATAGTTTATTGCTTATATCTAAAAATGCTGGTGGTTCGTGGGAAAGAAGTACTTATGATTCCAATAAAATATTTATGGACATTTCAATGTGTGATTCTAATAATGGCATTATATATCAAAAAGATTCAAGCAATTATTTCAATTTAAATAAGAAAAAAAAATATGATACTTTATTGATTACTAATGATTGTTGGAAAACCTACATTAAAAAAGCATTGCCAGAAAATTCGAACAATAAATTATATTGCATTAATCCAAGTTCATTTATTGTTCTTTGCAGGGATATTGAAAAAAATAAAGATTATTTATCAATTACTACAAATGCTGGTGAAAATTGGTTTAATAGCTCATATCTTGATTTTAAAATAACTTGCTTTAAATTTATTAATGAAACCAAAATTTTTGTAGGAGGTTACAAGGCATTAAATTCTTTAGGGAATGCTATTCCTAAACTAACAATGAGCACTGATTTTGGGTTAACTTGGAATAATATTCTATTGTACGATGATGAATACAAACCTGATTGGGGTGGAATTAAAAGTATTGATTTTTACAATGAACTTGATGGGGTAGCTGCTGGCGACGATTTAATTTATACAACTACCGATGCTGGTTTTACATGGAATAAAGAAGTTTTACCTTTTAAATTTTATCCTGATGGTTCTAATATCATTTCTATAGTTGATATTGTTTATCCTGATAATACTTTGATATTTTCAATTGCTACAAATGGACAAATTATAGCAAATAAAAATGAAAAAATACTTTCAAAACCTAGTTTTAAAAAAATATTGGATAGTAGATATCAAAAAGTATATAATGTTAATATTCAATGGTCTTCTGTTGTAGGAGCTAATAAATATCGGCTGAAAATAGACAGTACAAAAATTAATTTTGAAGATTATAATTTTGACCATCCATTAATTGATACGGTACTTTCTGATACTTCAATAATCCTTAATAAATTAAACTATAATTGTCAGTTCGGTGCTTGGGTCAAAGCAATTAATGATAATTCAGAAAGCGACTGGGCTGAATCAAGGCAATTGTTTTCTACCATTGCTACAGAAGGTGTTTTATATCCTCCTGAATTACTTGAACCAGAGCAAGGCTACTTAGCAAAACCGCCTGAAATCAAATTAATTTGGACTAAAGTTCCAAATGCTGTTAGTTATAATTTGAGTATTAAGGATATGGTAGATAATAAGACTATCTTTAACCAAAGTTATATTGCCGATACAAGCTATATTTATCCAGGTTTCAAACCATCAACGATGTATTTTATTTCATTATCTTCAACCAACAAAGATTCAACAAGTACATTTTCAAATTTTATGTTGTTTACATATTATGAACCAAATTCAATTTATGAAAAAAAATCTCTTCCATTAAATGTCATTTCAGTTTTTCCGAATCCAGTTGAGAATAATTGCATGTATGAAATAAATTCAAATTTCAATTCTATAAGTATTCTCAAAATATATAATTTATTAGGTGAATTGGTTCAAAGTAAAGAAATTTTATTAAAAGAAAACAATAACAAATACCAATTAAACACTGAAAACTTTTTACCGGGAATATATTTTGTAGAAATTATTAACTCTAATGATATTAAAAGAGGAATTTTTATCAAACAATAAGCAAAAAACTCGAAATAAATACATTCTTAAATCTTTTGTGGAATTTATCAGTCATCCTTCCCCCTCAGAAGGATAAATTAATCTAAGAATCATCTATTTCTGATTCGAAAACAAAATTCCTAATATTCGCTTCTAATTCCTCGAATATCTCCGTTTCACCTTTCTGTTCCAGATAAATTGTACTGCAATTCCCATTCTGCCTGTGAACCCAATTCGAAACAATCCGTATTTCATCTACATCTTCCTTACTGAATACCGAAATCTTAGATTCCCCATTATAATAAATCGTATGGATTTCATTCATCAATTCCGACAAGTCAGACTTCCTGCCAATAGACTTGTGCAATTTCAGCATTCCTGTCTTAATCGCAAACAATTCAATTGTCTTCTCCTGTACTGAACCCGCTGTCAAGACAATAAAATTGCTCTCATTCAAAGAATTTGGATTCTTTTCGTCCCTACTGAAGATTTTCTTCAAACCAATAATATCCTGCTTGATTTTCTCCGCTTTCTCAAACTCGAGATTATCTGCATAATATCCCATCTGATTCTCCAGCTGGGCTATCAAACCGTCTGGTACACCCGAAAGATAAGCTTGAATCCTTGCAATCTCTTTCCTGTAATCCTCACTGCTGATTTTCCCCGAACAAGGTGAGTAACACTGCTCAATGTGATAGTAAAAACTTGGCTTTTTATCTGCTGACGGCTTAAGCTTGCCCTCACATTTCCTGATTTTGAACCTCTTCTGCACATTACGCACAATCTCCTCGGCAAGAGCAGTACTCCTCATCGGACCATAGTACTCCGAACCGTCTGCTTCAATTGAATTGCATGTCTGAATTGTCGGAAATTCATCTCCCATAGTCAGCTTTATGAATGGATATGACTTGTATTTCTTATCAACCGTATTGTAATGTGGCTTATGCCTCTTGATTAATTTTGATTCCAGCAACAAAGCTTCAAGTTCGGAATCTGTACATTCCCACTGAATCCTGTGAATCTGTCTGAACATTTGAGCTATCTTCTTCGACGTAAATGTATCAACATGAAAATAAGACTTCACCCTCTCTTTCAAACATTTCGCCTTACCAATGTAAAGTATCTTATTCCTACTGTCAAAAAACTTATAAACACCAGCGGAATCCGGTAACAATTCCAATTGAGCTTCAACCCTTTTCTGCGTTTCAGATGGAGCTACAAAATGTCTTATAGATTTATTCTGGAACTTAAGCAAATCCTCAATATCAGTAATATCATGCTCCGCTTCGGCTATTTCAAGCAACTGTATTAAAAACTTAGCAGTTGCCGAAGCATCACCCATTGCCCTGTGTCGATTGTAAACTGGTATTCCGAAATATTCTGCAAGCGACCCTACGTTCTTTCTCTGCTTGGTTGGAATTAATCTACGGGCTAATTTCAAAGTGCAAAGCAAAGGAGACGAAATCGGTTCAAATCCTACTCTTTCGAGTGTATTGTTTACAAATCCAAAATCAAAGCGGGCATTATGTGCAGTAAAAACAGTAGATTTATCCTGAAAAATATTACTTATCTGTGCAAAAACATCATTTGCCTCGGGTGCATTAATCACCATATCATAAGTAATACCAGTCATGTGAGAAATAAATGGAGGAATTGATTGATGCGGATTAACAAGCGATTCGAACTCAGAGATTATCTCACCACCTTTGACTATGACGCAGGCAATATCCGTTATTCGGTTCTTTTTCGAATCAGAACCTGTAGTCT
>RCNQ01000353.1 GCA_003731675.1 Bacteroidetes/Chlorobi group bacterium ChocPot_Mid | reverse complement strand
TTTCGTAAATCAAATTGTTTAATTTAGACATAAATTTCGATATACTCGGTGTAAAAGTACTACCCATCCTTATAGCTCCAGATACGAATAATGCCTGTGTTGCCGCTGGAAGTCCGCTTGCCGCAGCATCACTGACTAATACACTTAATCTTTCCTCTTCATCAACAGAGTGAAGAATATAATCAAAATAATCACCTCCGACATAATGTGCAGACAAACATAAACCATAAATATCATAATCATGAAATTGCAATTTGTGGTCAGGTTGAAGACTCCTCTGAATTTCAGATGCCTTTAAAATATCCTTTTCTATTTTATGCTGTTTTTGCTGTGCTCCTAAACTTTTTAAAGCTATATTTACAACACTATTAATTATATTCAAAGTTTCATAAAAAGATTGTAAAATTTCCGGTGCATTAAAACCTAAAGCGTATTTATAATACTTTCCTGTTTTCAATCTTATTACATCACCGACACCAGTAACAGAGTATATTTCAATTCCCTTTTCCCTTAATACAGGGTCAGTCTCATAATTCAATACAGTCCTTTCCTTAATCAATCTTGGAAGAATAGGATGCTCGGCTATAGCAATAGTATATCCATTTGGTATTCTTTTAACTTCACCATATTGATAAACCAACTTGTATGAAGCTGTCTCAGGTTCAAGTTCCCAAATCCTACCTCCAGTTATATCAAACTCTTTCATATTAACAATGTTTTTCACTAAATATTTAAGCAAAACATGTTCTTTTTTGAAGCTCTTTGATGCTAATTTTTCAACTAACTTATAAGTATCTTTTTGTTGTTCGTATTGTGTTGACATAAGAATCTAAAATTTAATATTATTTAACATTGCATTAAGAAATTTTTAAACCTGATTTTTTTATTGCATTCATTAAAATAGTTTTATTAAGCGATTGCATAGGGACAAGCGGTAACCTGAAAATTTCCTTAATATATCCCATTTGAGACAGGACATATTTCACAGGTTGAGGACTTGACTCTACAAAATTTAAATTCATTAAATCAAGTAAAGAATAATGTATCTTTTTTGCCTGCTCAAATTTACCATCCAAAGCAAAATGTATCATTCTTCCAAACTCAGCAGGTGCATAATTGGATAAGACAGAAATACAGCCCTTAGCTCCGATAGAAATGGCTGGCAAAGTCAATGCATCATCTCCGGAAAGAAGAATAAACCCTTTTGGGGCATTCTTGATTATTTCCATCATCTGTCCCAAATTCCCTGATGCTTCCTTTGTTGCAATTATATTTTTACATTCTTCTGCTAATCTCAATTGTGTTTCAGGTAGAATATTGACACCTGTCCTTCCAGGCACATTATAAATAATTTGAGGTATTTCAACACTTTTAGCAATTGCCTTGTAGTGCTCATATAATCCGTTTTGGGTTGGCTTGTTGTAATAAGGAGCAACAATCAAAGCACCGTCAACTCCAATCTCCTTTGCTTTTCGAGTCATAATAATAGAATCTTTTGTATTATTAGTCCCGGTGCCTGCTATCACAGGAACTCTGCCTTTAACAATATCCATTGTCCTTTCCATTAATTCCAGTTTTTCTTCTTTACTTAAAGAAGGACTTTCACCTGTTGTACCAGCAATCAATATTGCATCAATACGTGATTTTATCTGAAATTCAATTAAACTTTTTAAAGCATCATAATCTATCTCATGATTCTTGTTAAACGGTGTTACTAAAGCTGTAATTGTCCCTTTGCAACTAAATGTTTTCATAATACCTTTTCGATTTTTATTATAAAATTTTTTACAATTTAAATACTATTTCTCAAAATAAAAAATTTACAGAAAATATATTATCAAAAAAATAAGTTGTAACTTTTCTTAGTCTTCTTCTGTCTTTAACATTAACAATAAATATTAATTAAAATAGTATATATTGACTTAACATAACACGATTGTGTATTTTTAATAAAAAATGAATAAATGTTTTATAAATTTAAAATTGTTAGTTTTTTTAGTATTGTATTCTTAATTTTTTTGTCTGAGATATCTAATGCTCAATTAAGATTAAAAATTAGAAACGTAGTGGACAATAGTTTTATTACCGTTGACCCATGGCAGTATCCATTGATGAAAGCAAGAATCAGGGCAGAATTATCTGGTACCCCTGTAAAATTATCAAAAGAAAATATTCTGATACTTGAAAATAATAAGATTACAAAACCTTTTTTCGTTAGTGATTTCATTCAAGATACTTCATCAAACGAAGTTTGGCAGATGGTTCAATGGTACACCCGCAGAGATGGTCCCAACCTTTTTACTAACAACCAAATGTTAATAATTGATACTTTTTATGTTTTCACAGGAACAAATCTTTCGAAAATTGCGGGAGTACATAACAGAGCTGATCTTTCATTTGTAAAAATATTTAATTCTTCAGACGATGCCATAACTGATATTGAATTTAAATCTGGAGACCCAGGCAGTTCTCAGGTTGTTAATGTAATCGTTAAAGCATTAAAAGGTCAAATTGACGGTTCTGGTACCGAAGGTCAAATATGGATTGATTCAGCAAAAGTTCATTCAAATAATTTCAGAATCAAATGGGATGGCTGGTCACAAGACAAAAGACCTCCTCCACTTCATATATGGCCTATGATGCCATACTTTGTCCGTCTTTACTACGAACCTAAGGATAATGATTATCATACTGACAAACTCACAGTTTATTATGACCATGGTCACAAGCAAGAAATAATGCTAAATGGTCATGAATTTCATATTCAGGATGAAGCTAATAATCTAAAATTAATTTATCCAAAAGGAAAAGAAATCTTTACCCCTTGTCAGCAAGTTGAAATTAAATGGGATGGTTATATTAGGGGAATGGCAACCTATATTGATTTTAGCTCAAATAAAGGCTCTTCGTGGACTAATATTGGATTGAGCGATGACTCTTCTTTCATTTGGACTGTACCCAATATTCCTACAAAATCAGCACTAATCAGAATTCGTCAAAGCTTTAGTGCAACACAACCTACATT
>RCNQ01000008.1 GCA_003731675.1 Bacteroidetes/Chlorobi group bacterium ChocPot_Mid | reverse complement strand
AATGAGTCAATACTTAAAGTTGGATATGTCGAAGGAGTTGAAGAACCAGAATGATATATTTTTAGTGTATATCCAGTTCCACTTTTTATAAATTGAAGTTCCTCAATATCTTCGATATTATAAGACTTTTGATTTCCATTGTTAAGATAAATTTTTACATTTTCCTTTTGTGCAAAAAGTATTTCTGAACAAAAGAAAAGAATTAAAATAAGTACTAAACTTTTCATGTTATCACCCTCCTTATCTAATTAAAATCATTCTTCTTGACTGAACATCAGAGCCGAACCGTACTTCATAATAGTAAACCCCACTTTGAACACGATTATTGTTTAAGTCCATGCAATCCCATTGCAATGCACTTTTCCCTGCTTGGCAATTCTCACATTTCAAAGTTTGGATTATTTTTCCTGAATTATCATAAATAATGATTTCAATACTACCTGAATTTGCGATTTCAAATTCAAGTGAAGTTTTCTCAGAAAAAGGATTTGGATAATTTCCAGCAATGCTAAGTTTTGAATTTGTAGATGAACTCTCTCGGACTGCCAAGATATTCTCAAATTGTATCTTTTGAATTTGATTAATAGCGATTTTTTCAGTTTGTCCATTCTTTAATCTGACAATAAGAGTATCGCTTTGAGCTAGTATATTTAAACTAGTGAGAAATAGTAGAAATAATGCTGTAACGAATAGTTTCATTATATCGCCTCCAACAAAATATAAAAAAATTGAAAATTGAAACATTATATAACATAAAGACACAAAAAACTTAAAAAAGTCTCAGAAATTATTAAAAAATTTGTAAAAACAATATAATAATGTTAAAATATTATTTTTAATTTGTCTATCTAAAATGTATCTGTTATTTTGCTTAGTTATATTTAATAGAAAGGTTAAAATAGTTATTATTGTAGCAAAAAAGGTTATTAATGGATAATGGTGAAAGGTTAATGGAAAATGATAATGTTGAACTTGCCGAGATAACTGTTCGTGGTGCAAGGGAGCATAACCTTAAGGGAGTGGACTTAAAGATTCCGAGGGATAAACTTGTTGTTTTTACGGGTATTTCTGGTTCTGGAAAATCATCTCTTGCTTTCGATACTCTTTATGCTGAAGGTCAAAGACGTTATGTTGAATGTTTGTCTTCGTATGCCCGTCAATTTCTCGGAATGATGAAAAAACCTGATGTGGACAGTATTGAAGGTCTTTCGCCAGCAATCAGCATTGAACAAAAATCAATTAGCCACAATCCTCGCTCCACTGTAGGCACAGTAACAGAAATTTATGATTATCTTAGATTGCTTTTTGCTAAAATCGGGATACAGTATTGTGTTGATTGCAACGTGCCTGTTCAAAAGAAATCCATTGAACAAATTGTGGATGATATAATAATTAATTTTAGTAATCAGAAAATTCAAATACTGTCACCAATTGTCAGGGGAAGAAAAGGGCATTATAAGGAGTTGTTTGAAAGGTTGCAGAAACAGGGTTTTACTAAAGTTCGTGTTGATGGTGAGATAAGGGAAATCAAAGATGGAATGCAGTTAGACCGTTATAAGATTCACAATATTGAACTAATCGTTGATAGATGTATCCCCGAAAAAGAGCAGGAACACAGAGTCACAGAATCTGTTGAATTGGCATTGAAAGTTGGTGAAGAATCGTTGATGATATTATATGAGGGTGAAGATAAAAATAAGAAAGGAGAAAGTATTTGGTCTGAGAGATTGTATAGTACTCAATATACTTGTCCTTCATGTAACAGAGCGTATCTTGAACCAGCTCCTAATATGTTTTCGTATAATTCACCTTTTGGAGCATGTCCTAATTGCCAGGGTCTTGGGGAGATTAAGGATTTCGATAAGCATTTAGTGATACAAGACAGAACAATATCAATTGCTGATGGTGGGATTATGGTGATGGGTAAATTAAGAGAAAACTGGCTGTGGTCACAAGTTGAATCTTTTGCTAAAGACAATGGCATTGACTTGGAAGCACCTTTAAGTAGCATATCTGAGGAAAAGATCAATAAACTTCTTTACGGTAGTGAAGATGAAAAGGTTAAGGTAAGTTATAAATTTGGTAGTAATCGAACAACTTATTATCACAAGTTTATTGGTATATTACCCAGTCTGTTACATCACTATGAGAATACATCTTCGGGGACTATCAGAAAGAATTATGAGAATTTTATGACTGGTCAGCCATGTCCTGTTTGCAATGGCGGGAGGTTGAAAAAAGAGAATCTGAATATATTTGTCCATGGCTATTCCATCAAAGATATCGTGCAAGCAGATATAAATCAAATTATTGAAAAGATGAATCACGTAAAAAGCCAACTGACAGAAAGAGAAGAAAAAATTGCAACGATTATAGTAAGCGAAATTGTATCAAGACTGAGGTTTTTGCAGGAAGTTGGTCTTTCATATCTGACGTTAGATAGGAATGTAATGTCTCTTTCGGGTGGAGAATCCCAAAGAATCAGGTTGGCATCACAGATTGGTTCCGAACTTGTAGGTATCCTTTATGTACTTGACGAACCAAGCATCGGACTTCATCAGCACGATAACAATAAATTAATAAATTCATTAAAAAAACTGAGGGATATTGGCAATACTGTAATAGTAGTTGAACACGATAAGGCAATGATTGAGCAATCTGATTTTGTTGTTGATATTGGACCTGGAGCTGGAGTTAACGGGGGAGAGATAATCCTGACTAAATCACCCAAAGAAATACTGAAAATGAAAAATGGGGAAGCAGAACGTTCTTTAACAGCCAAATACCTTAAAAATGAGAAGAAAATACCAGTGCCTCAGGTAAGAAGGCATGGGAATGGGGCAAGATTGAAGCTTATTGGTGCAAAGGGGAATAATTTGAAAGATCTAACAATTGAATTCCCTCTTGGTGTATCAATTTGTATCACTGGTATGAGTGGTTCGGGTAAATCTTCTTTGATAAACGATACACTTTACCCGATTTTAGCAAGACATTTCTATCGTTCAGTATTAGTTCCTTTGCAATATGAACGTATAGAAGGTTTGGAAAATATTGATAAAGTTATTGAAATAGACCAAAGCCCAATAGGCAGGACACCTCGTTCAAATCCGGCAACATATACCGGACTTTTTACGCTAATACGTGATTTTTTTGCTTTACTACCAGAAGCAAAAATCAGAGGGTATAAGGCGGGTAGATTTTCATTTAATGTTCCCGGGGGTAGATGTGAAGAATGTGAAGGAGGAGGAATCAAGAAAATCGAGATGAACTTTTTACCTGATGTTTATGTTACCTGTGATGTTTGTAATGGGAAGCGTTATAATCGGGAAACGCTTGAAGTAAAGTACAAGGGGAAATCAATTGCTGATGTATTGGATATGACTGTTGTTGAAGCTGTGGACTTTTTCAATGAAATCCCTAAAATTAAAAGAAAATTAAGTACATTGAATGAAGTTGGATTGGGATATATAACACTCGGTCAGCAAGCTCCTACTTTATCGGGAGGTGAAGCACAAAGAGTGAAATTAGCTACAGAATTATCGAAGATAAGTACAGGTAAAACATTGTATTTACTTGATGAACCAACAACCGGTTTGCATTTTGAGGATATCAGAATACT
>RCNQ01000085.1 GCA_003731675.1 Bacteroidetes/Chlorobi group bacterium ChocPot_Mid | reverse complement strand
TGCATTCTTCATAGAATAAATGTGGAGGTGTAACAAGATAATTTGTGAGATTTGCACTTATTTGTGCTGTGTTGTATTCAGCGACCCACCAGCCCATTGCCTTGACTTCGTGGAAGATGTCGGGGACTCCCTGATTTCTGCCAGCTTCCCTCAAATCGAGTGCAATCCTGTGAGCTTGATTGTGAGTTCCATAAATGTTTACATTATAAGCTATGAGGAAAAATCTTGCTCCTGTGACAGTTGCACCCCATTCGGGGATAAATTCTTGAGGACCAAAGTCAGGTTTCCATTCTGTTTTATAAATTTTTTCTTTGAATCCTTCGTATTCACCTTCGCGAATCTGGGGTAATTTTTTTCTGTAATCAAGATTAGATGCTTCTTCGTAGAGATATATTGGAATTCCAAGTTCTTCACCTGCTCTTTTGCCAAACTTTTTTGAACATTCCACACATTCCTGCATAGTAACATTAGCAACAGGTACGAAAGGGCATACATCCAAAGCACCCATACGGGGATGTTCACCTTTGTGATGACGCATATCAATTAGTTCCCTTGCTTTTTTTGCCGCATTGAAAGCACCGTTAACGACAGAGTCAGGGTCACCAACAAAAGTATAGACAGTCCTGTTGGTAGAAGCTCCGGGGTCAACATCGAGTAGGGTGCAACCTACGGTATCGCTGATTGCTTTAGCTATTTCATCAATAATGTTTTTATTTCTGCCCTCTGAAAAATTAGGCACACATTCAACAATCTTTCTCATAACTATTTACTTAATTTTTTATCGTTTATTTATATTTTTATTAATTTAACAGAAACGCAAAGAGTTAATACTTATTTCTTTTGTGGTCTTTGTGGTCTGTCAGGTCTTTCTGGTTTAGTTGGTTTTTCTGGTTTTATTTGTCGATTGTTTTGCTCAACTCCTTCTGTTTCTCCGGTATTCGGAACTTCTTTTTCGACTCTGTCTGAAGAATATTTATAGATAGTAATCTTATCAACACCGCTAATCCATCTGTCAGTTCTCAAATCTTTTGGGAAAATAACAGTGGCATCAGATAAAATCCTGGCTTTTTCATCAACAGAAATGTTTTTTATCTGAAGGTGTAATCTTTTTTTAGTACCAAATTGGGCGAACTGTTCTTCTAACTGTGTAAGGTCAACATTACCATCTTTTCCATCACCTAAAAGTAAACTGTCTCCAACTTTTTGCACTTTTTTACCATACATCAAAACAGCGGGTAAATTAGTCAGAAGATTTTCAATCTCAGAATAATTAGCCATAACAGACTGACCGAGTTGATTTTCGAAAACAAAAACAAGTCTTGGTTTATCTTTTGTTTTAATGGTATCAATAACAGGTTTTAGAATTTCATTAATCTCATAAGTATAATGAAAATCAGTCTGCTGACGCGACTGAAAGATGAGTTGTGTTGATACATATTGCAATGTTTTTTCAAGTTCAGTAGTATTAATGGGTATTTCAGCTATTTTCACAAAACTTTGTGCTGAACCAGAATAAATAATTATTGAAAATAATACAATAATTAGAGCTATAATCCTTTTCATATTTTACTCTGAAATTAGTTTTACAATAAAATTATTTACAAAGATATAATTTTCGTAAATAATAGACAATTAAACTGATAAAAACTCAGAGAGATAAAAAAATATTAATAAAGTTTGTAATAACGAAGAAATTTGCTAATTTTCATATTTTTAAAAGGTTAGTTTAAGGTTTTCATTGGAGAGCGACCATGCAAAGGATAATGCTCAAATCAAAAATACACAGAGCAAGAATAACGGAAGCCAATCTTTATTACGAAGGTAGCTTTACGATAGATGAAGATATTATGGATAGTGCTGATATTATCGCATACGAGAAAGTATCTGTTGTTAATATTAATAATGGTGAGAGATTTGAAACTTACGTTATTCCGGGTGAACGAGGCAGTAGGACTTTTTGTCTTAACGGAGCCGCCGCAAGAAAGGGAACTGTAGGTGACGAGGTTATTATCATAAGTTATATCCATTTAGAGCCGGAAGAACTAAAAACATACCAACCCACAATGATTTTAGTTAACAACAATAATGAAATTATTGAGAAAAGTCACGAGACATCCCCTCATAAGTTAATTAGCAGACATTAAGTTATGACCGATAATAGTTCAGATAATTTAGCAGTTATTATTTTGGCAGCAGGTCAGGGTAAAAGGATGCTTGACCCGAGTAAGGCAAAAGTAATGTATCCTCTTGCCGGGAAACCTTTGATTCAACATGTTTTAGAAACAGCGGAACAATTAAGTAAAAACATTTATATCATTGTTGGTTATCAGAAAGAATCAGTAATTGATTTTGTTAATTCCTTCGGTAAGGATTTTAATATTGTTGAGCAAAAAGAACAGTTAGGTACTGGTCATGCAGTTGCACAGACTGAATCGTTGCTCAGGAATTTTACAGGAGACATTTTAATACTTTGCGGAGATGTACCAAATCTTAGTTATAAAACATTACTACAATTTATTGAAAATCATCAGACTGAATCTGCTGATATATCGGTGTTAAGTACAATAGCCGATAATCCTTATGGCTATGGCAGAATTATCCGGAACGAGAAATTGGAGTTTTTAAAGATTACCGAAGAAAAAGATGCAAGCCCTGAAGAAAAAGATGTTAGTGAAATTAATAGTGGAGTTTATTTAGTAAAATCCAACTTACTTTTTCCAGCTTTGCACAAAGTTTCAAACAGAAATGCTCAGGGTGAATATTATCTGACAGATATAATTGAAATTTTGCGTAATGAAAACGCCAAAGTCTATGCTTTTCCAGATGCAGACTTTGGAGAAACTTCGGGTGTTAATTCACCAGATGATTTAAAAAATGCAGAAAGTTATTTTTTTAAAAATCATGAATAAATAAAAGGTGTTATTTTGATAAAGTCAATTAATCATATTGGAATTGCTGTTAAAGATTTAGATAAGAGCATTGAAATTTTCAAAAATATTTTTAACTTTGAGAGTGTACATAAAGAGGTAGTTGAGAAACAAAAAGTGAGTGTAGCTTCTTTCGAGGTAGGTGAAGTTTTGATAGAATTAACCTCTCCGACAGATGATACATCTCCAATAGCAAAGTTCATTGAAAAAAAGGGGGAAGGAATTCATCATATTGCTTTTGAATCCGATGATGTTAATTCGGAGCTGGAAGGATTGAAGAGTAAGGGTATTAGTTTAATCAATGACACAGCGCAGGAAGGGGCTCACAATATGTTGATTTCATTTTTGCATCCAAAATCCACAAACGGCGTGTTGATGGAAATCTGTCAGAAAAAGTAACTGTAATTTTATAAATTTTGGGAAATATTATGAAACATAAGATTATCAAAGCAATAATATTTTTGCTTATTCTTAGCGTAA
>RCNQ01000084.1 GCA_003731675.1 Bacteroidetes/Chlorobi group bacterium ChocPot_Mid | reverse complement strand
AAAGATTAAATCTTCTTCCTCAATATTCCTGTTGCACCACAACTGAATAACTTTTATCCTTGCTTCTTCCACCAAAAATTATTGTGTAATTCTTACCAAATGGAAACGGCATATCGTCCACCCTGTAAAGCGTCTTGTCAGTATTTGAATTCACAAAAAACAAGCTCAGGTTTCTGTCTAATGTTATCTTCTGCACTGCCGAACTTTTTCCGTAAGCAATTCTTTCAATCACCACCGGTGAGCTTTCCTTGTTTTCCTTTATTGAAATAAATTCGATTTCCTTAGAAGCATTGATAAACCTTCTTTGATAAAAAGCTGTGGATACTTCAAACGGCTGATATTCAAAAGGCAGAATATCGAGCAATGTTTCGTCACCTGAAAAAATGAAAAGATACCTTTTTCCCGCAATTGCATTAAAACTACTGTCCTTACCATTTACATTCATCTTTTGGTTTCCTTCGGCAACAACTGTTGTAAGACTTGCCCCGTAATTCATCTTTGCCTGTTTCAAAACTGAATTAACTGACAAATTCATGTGCTTTATTCCTGGAACCAAGTTCACAAATTGAATCAGTACCCCCTCTTGGTATGGTTTTAAGTTATTAAGTAAAACATCATTCTCCTCAATAAGATAAACAAGGGTTTTACCCGTTGAATAATCATCAGTTACAAGAATAAGATACCTCCCGCCTGCTACCATATCCATTGTCGTAATAAAAACGAGGTTAGCAGGTTCGGTCGTTGTGAAAATCGTAACAGGCAGATTTTTCCCCGGCTCTATTAATTTCGGACTGGATATCTTCCCATAAGAAGTCTTGTCCGAAAGCAACTCTCCCGAACGGTAGCCAAGTGAATCATCGCTTGCTGAATATGGATTGAAATCCCTCGATGCCATTGAGACAATGATTTGAGGATGTTGCCTCGAAGCATTAACAACTCTGACCAAGGATTTAGTATCACTTTTTATTCTTGTCGGTCCTGCAAGCACAAGTGTCTTCGCTTTGGCATCGGCTGAATCAAAAGCAATCAATGTGTATTTCTCAGAAACATTCAACGATGTTAATATCTTACTTGATGTATCCCCGTTTACAATACAAGCCAGATTATCTGGAGTCTGACCACCACAGGCAGATACATTTATGTAATTCCCAAGTGATTTTGACTGCAAAGACTCGAAAATACCATTGCTGAAAGTAGTGTCTGGGTACTTAATAAAATCAACATCTGTTTCAGATAAATTAATAGCTCTTATTGTTGTTTCAAGTTTAGTCTCTTTTATTAACGGAAGCAAAGGATGAAACTCTTCGCTGGATTCATCCATCAGGAAAATCTCCTCACCATTACTTGCATCAGGCAGTATTACAATCATATATTGCTTCTTCTCTTTAAGCTGAAGGTTGAACAGCCCGACAATTTCAGTTTTCAAATCTTCAGTACGAATAAGTGATACAGTTGTGAAACCGGAAGGCACTTCTGCCTGAGTACTTATTTGTTTGTATTTAATCCCTGTAGCCAGAGCATCACCGTTAGGGCAACCCAAACGCAAAGAGTAAGTCCTGTTTAACTTTGGAATTGTATTAATCATTTTTAAATACGTAAAATCGGGTTTTACAATCAAACCCGCCAACGTATAAACCACAATAAGAGTATCAATATCCCTGTACTGCGTTGTGTCTTTTTGTGCAGAAGGAAAAGCAAACACAGTATAAAAATTATTTCTCGTGAATTTTATTTTATGTGGTAATTTGTAAACTTCAATACCATTTTGTTGCACCATAGCGTAGGAAGAATCCGCAGGAGGTTTGTCAGCAGAACTGCAAATTCCATAATCCACAGGACCCAGCATAGTTTTCCCGTCTAACACGAGTGTCGCTGGTTTTTTATTCCCTGATAAATTGAAAAACCTCACTCTTACAGTCTCGTTCTGTGGCGGAGGATTAACAAGATTAGGGTCCTCTTCTGCACAAGCAAACAGGAAAAATAATGACGAAAATAAAATTAACAGTTTCTTTGTTAGCATATTATTCCAATAATTTAAATTTCTTGGATTAACAACGAAATTGGAACAAAAAAATTTAAAGAACATTCATTTTTATTCACAACATCATTCAATCAACATTTTTTTTACAAAAAAGTAAAAAAGAAGCTCCAACATATTGATTATATGAGCTAAAATTGTAATTTAACTTAATGAATTTGAAAGATTTCTAATTCTAATTTATAAAAATAAAAATTTAAATAGCTAAAATGGAGATTCTGAATTATTTACGGGATAACAGCTCTGAAATGATTGCAAAATGGCAACAAGCAATCATTGACACTTATCCACAAGGAGCAGGAAAATTCCTAAGTGTCAATAAAAGCCAGTTCGGAAATCCCATTGGCTATTCCTTGCAAAATGATTTACCAAAAATTTATGCTGAATTGTGTGGCGATATGAATGCCGACATTTTAAGCTCTTCGATTGAAGCAATCATCAAAATCAGAGCAGTTCAGGAATTTTCGGTAGCTGATGCAGTCGGATTTATAAATCTTTTAAAATCAATCATCTTGATTGAAGCAAATACATTTTTTTCTGATAAGGAATTTTTGGAATCTTACTTAAAATTTGACAAAAAAATCGAACAAGCAAACGGTATTGCTTTTGAGAAATATCTCGAAATGAAAATGAAATTGTCTGAAATTAAAATCAATGAGATTAAAAAAAGGAATCAGAGAATGGTGGAGAGATTATCCGAAAAATATGGATTATAGTTCTTTGTTGAGAAAGTAGCAGCGACGTACTTGACGTTGTTTAAATACATAAATAATCTGAGACGGGGACATCTCAGCTCTGTTTAAAAATGATAAATATAATTTGAAATACATATAATTAAAACAAATTAAAGGTGATTGTAAATGGGCTTATTATTTTCAATAATTGCAATAGCGGTACTGATAATTCTTGCTATCGCCGGAGCGGCAATTCCGGGATTGCATCCCGTTTTTACTGTAGCTCTGCCATACCTTGCTATTGCAATTTTTATTGTTGGGGTGATTGTCCGTGTTCTCAAATGGGCTAAATCTCCCGTTCCCTTTCGTATTACAACAACCAGCGGACAGGAAAAATCACTGCCTTGGATTAAACAGAACAAACTGGATAACCCAAGTTCATCATTAGGAGTTATCGGCAGGATGGCTCTTGAGGTTTTATTCTTCCGCTCCCTGTTCAGAAATACGAAAGCTGAACTAAAAGAAGGCACTAAGATTGCCTATGGCGAAACTAAATGGCTTTGGGCTTTCGGGTTATTATTCCATTGGTCATTCCTGATTGTCTTCTTGAGGCATTTCAGATTTTTCGCAGACCCGATACCATTTTTTGTAAAATACCTCGAAACTTTAGATGGATTCTTTCAAATAGGAGTCCCTATTGTGTATTTAACAGGCATTGGGCTTCTTGTTGCATTGACTTATCTGTTCCTGAGAAGGATATTCGACGCTAAAGTCAAATATATTTCTCTTGCTTCGGATTATTTCCCATTGCTTCTGCTAATCGCAATTGCGACAACCGGAATAATAATGAGATACTATGTTAAAACTGATTTGGTTGCAATCAAGCAAGTCGCCGTAGGTATCTTGTCATTTCATCCGATAACACCTGCTGAGACGATAAGTCCTTGGTTTTATATTCACTTCTTCCTTGTTAATGTCCTTTTGATATATTTTCCTATGAGCAAACTTATGCACATGGGAGGAGTATTCTTAAGTCCGACAAGGAATCTTGCAAATAACAACAGAATGGCTTATCATGAGAATCCATGGATTAACGACGAAAACTACTTCAAGTTGCACAGGCATACTTATGAAGAATATGAAGATGAGTTCAGAGTATTAATGAAAGGTGCAGGACTTCCTTTGGAAAAGGAAGTCGTCAATCAGCCAGCTAAAGACGGCACAGAAAAGGAGGATAAATAATGTCACTCAAACAAAAACCGGACGAACTATTCAAAACAATAGATTTCAAACCACCCAAAAAACATTGGATGGATACCACAGTTGATTTTGAAAAACGTGGTTCATATAATTATGCAGGTTCACCAGATAGCGTTGCATATATCAATCAGCCAAACCCAAGAAAATGGCAACCTTACGAAGAAGACTGGAAACTTCCCGATAACTGGCAGGAAATTATTCTCGAAGGTTTAAGGGAAAGAATTAAGAAATTCCGCTCTTTACAGCTTTTTATGGATATTTGCGTCAGATGTGGTGCCTGTGCTGACAAATGCCACTTCTTTATCGGTAGTGGTGACCCAAAGAATATGCCTGTTCTGCGTGCTGAGCTTTTACGCTCGGTTTACCGAAAGGAATTTACCAAAGCAGGTAAGTTAATGGGAAAAATGGTCGGTGCTCAGGAACTTACTTTCGATGTTTTAAAGCAATGGTTCTACTATTTCTACCAGTGTACTCAATGCCGTCGTTGCTCTGTATTTTGTCCTTATGGAATAGATACTGCAGAAATCACATTCCTTGCAAGAGAGCTGATGAACCTTATCGGTATAAATATTGACTGGGTTATGACTCCTGCCGCTAACTGTCACAGAACAGGTAATCACCTCGGAATTCAACCGCATGGTTTTGTTGATAGCTTGGAGTTCGCAAGAGATGACCTCGAAGATATCACAGGCATTCGTGTAGATTTGCCGATTAACAAGAAAGGAGCAGAAATTTTATTTATAACTCCTTCTGCAGATTACTTCGGAGAACCGCATTACTTCACATTGCTTGGTTATCTTGCTTTATTCCACGAATTACAGCTCGATTACACATGGAGCACTTACGCTTCTGAAGGAGGTAACTTCGGTTCTTTCGTTTCCCACGAAGTGATGAAAGCTCTTAATGCAAAGTTTTATGCAGAAGCAAAACGTTTGGGTGTTAAATGGATTCTCGGCGGTGAATGCGGGCACATGTGGAGAGTTATACATCAGTATATGAACACTCTCAACGGTCCACCTGACTTCCTTGAGATTCCAAAGTCTCCTATTACAGGAACAGTATTTGAAAACGCAAAATCAGCAAAGATGGTACACATCTCTGAGTTTACTGCTGATTTGATAAAACATAAAAAAATAAAATTAGACCCGAGCAGAAACGACCACTGGCATGCAACTTTCCACGATTCTTGCAATCCTGCCCGTGGAATGGGACTTCTCGAAGAACCAAGATACATCATCAAAAACGTAATGAACAACTTCACCGAAATGCCTGACAGTTGCATCCGTGAGCAGACATTCTGCTGTGGCAGTGGTGCAGGTTTAGGCACGGAGGAAAACCTCGAAATGAGGATGAGAGGAGGTATGCCGAGAGGAAATGCAGTAAAATACGTCAGAGACAATAACGGGGTGAATATCCTGCTTTGCATGTGTGCAATAGATAAAGCGACTTTGCCCGGTGTTGTTGATTACTGGTCTCCGGGAGTTGAAGTCGGTGGTGTTCACGAAATGGTCGGAAACGCCTTGATTATGACAGGAGAAAAGGAAAGAGAAACTGATTTGAGAAACCAACCTTTATTAAAACCTGATACACTTGAAAAAGTTCAAGGTAACGAAGGAAAGGAGGGAAAATAATATGTACGATTCAGGCAAAATATTAATTGGCATTGTAATCTTCATCATCGTGTTTTCTTCACCGATTTGGACAAACTGGCTAAATCCGGGTGAAGCTAAAACACCCGATATTAAGTTACCGGCAAATTACAAGGAATGTGTAGCCGACAAGGATTATATGAAAGCATATCACATGGACTTACTCAACCAGTGGAGAGATAAAGTTGTCAGGCAGGATATAAGATTTTTGACAAAAAACAACAAGCCGTTTATGATTGACGGTCAAAGAGCTGAAATGAGTTTGACTAAAACCTGTATGCGTTGCCACGACAACAAAGCTGAATTTTGCGACCAGTGTCATAACTATATGGACGTAACCCCGTATTGCTGGAATTGCCATATTGATAAATACAAAGCACCAAAAGATGTAGTTCCAAATGAGGAGGATAATAAGCAATGAAAATTGACAGAAGAAAATTTTTGACATTAGCCGGTGCGGCGGCGGCTTTCGGAATAGCAGGAAAACCTACCTACAACATTTTGGCAGGAGAAACCGAAAAGCCAAAACCCGGTGTTAAAAGATTTGCCATGGTTATCAATTTAAAGAAACTTATGGAAAATCCCGAGGTGATGGACAAATGCATATCAGCATGCAACAAAGCACATAACATTCCTGATATTAATAATCCTAAAAAGGAAATTAAATGGATTTGGAAAGAAAAATTCCATCACGCATTTTTGGAACAGGAAAATTACCATCTCCCTGAGAAAGTAAGGAATCATCCCGTGCTGTTGCTTTGTAATCATTGCGATAACCCACCATGCGTAAATGTTTGCCCGACAAAGGCAACATGGAAAAGAGCTGAAGACGGTATTGTAATGATGGACTGGCACAGATGTATCGGCTGTCGTTACTGTATGGCGGCTTGTCCTTATGGTTCACGTAGCTTTAATTGGAAAGACCCCAGTCTTGCATTAAAAGAAACAAAACCG
>RCNQ01000083.1 GCA_003731675.1 Bacteroidetes/Chlorobi group bacterium ChocPot_Mid | reverse complement strand
ATTATCAAGATACAATGCAACTTTTAGCATCGAGTCAATTCAATACGATTTACAAATCTACAACAGGAGGTATGGGATGGTTCAAAGTTGGTAGTGAAATTACAGATGGATATGGTACAGGTGGTCCATTTGTAACAAAACTTGCAAAATCTTTAATTGACCCTGATATGGTTTATGCTGTCGGACAAAGAGGAATTTGGAGAAGTGAAAATTTCGGTTCAAGCTGGCAGTTATTCCCAATCCCTGATTCTCTTTGGAGAAGCGGCGGATATTACAGTAATGCACAGGTTGAAATTTCTGCAGCCAACCCACAAATCGTTTGGGCTGGAGTTAATATGTCAGATAAAGGAAAAGTGCATCTTTCAACTGATGGTGGATTCACATTTGCTCCAGTAAATAACTATGATAAAGTAACGTTAGGAAGACTTTCAGGATTAGAAACTAACCCATTAGATGAAAATATTGCTTATGCTCTCTTCTCTTTTGCGAAAACACCGAAGATTCTAAAAACATATAATTTAGGTCAAAGCTGGTTCGATATTTCTGGATTTGACGAGGATTCAATCAGCAAAAATGGGTTCCCGGATGTTGCAGTATATTCCCTGCAAGTTATGCCCTACGATACTAATATCATTTGGGTAGGCACTGAAATAGGACTTTTTGAATCAACAGATAATGCTCAAAGCTGGCACTTCGCCGATAACGGATTACCACCTGTATCTATTTGGCAAATGAAAATAGTGGATGACCAAGTTGTTGTGGCAACTCACGGAAGAGGAATTTGGTCTGTAACCTTGCCTGAGCTTAAAGATTACAAACCACCAAAAGTCCCATTAGCTCCAAATATTCAAGCAATTGGAGAATCTCCGAGTGGACATCTCGCCTTAAAAGTCAACTTAAAATCAGAATATGATTCAACAATAGTTTTTGTTAAAAACATTAACTCAAATGAATATAAAGCTATGCTCACAATACCTAAAAATAATATTGGTATTACCAAACTTAGAATTAATTACAAAGTTGATACTGCTGAAACAGTCAATTCATATATAGTCTCGTATAAAGATGGTAAAGAATATAAAACAAGTATTTATAATGGTATAATTTATCCTTTGACAGAAGAAACTGTAAACTATTCTAACGATTTTGAATCATCAAAATCTGGCTTTGGCGGGTGGGGATTTAGTATTGATACAATACCAGGGTTTGTTGGTTCTTCTTTACAAACTCAACATAAATATCAAAATAATTCTTCTTATGAGAATATGCTACTTACCCCAATTATTGTTGCAGATACTTTGGCTTTTTTCAAGTATGATGACATTGCTATTGTTGAACCTGGCGAAGAAAACTCGACATGGGGTGATGCCTATTTTTATGATTACGTCGTTGTTGAAGCAACAAAAGATGGTTTTGATTGGATACCATTAAACAATGGTTACGATGCTAATTATGATTCTTTGTGGCTTGCAGTGTATAACGGAACAAAACCAGTAACACAAGATTTATATAGAACACATATCACCGACTTATTGCATTACTTCAGTAAAAGGGATACCATATTAATCAGATTCAGATTATATGCTGATGCAGGTTCTAATGGCTGGGGATGGACTATTGATAATCTCGAAATTCAACCAAACGGTTATCTGGACGTTGAAAAAGTATTTACAAATGACCAATTTATCATTAATCAAATTTTTCCAAATCCATCAAATGAAATCATTAATTTTGATTTTACTATTTATAAGGATAGTAAAGTAAAAATTGAAGCTTTCGATATTCAAGGAAGACTTATTGAAACAATTTCAGATTCATACTTAGCACACGGAAAACATAATATCAGCTGGCGACCTGAAGAAATACATAATAAAATAATTTTTATTAAATTTACACTTGATGGTATTGTTCAAATACGAAAACAAATTTTATTGAAATAAATTTATAGGGTAAAAATATGAAGTCTTTTATCATTTTTTTAATATTAATCATTGCAATTTCTGTTGCAAATGCTCAATTATCTGAACCTGAAAGTATTGTCTGGAATCCGTTAACAAACAGCTATATAATATCTGATGCTGCTAATGGCAAACTTGTCAGTCTTGATAAAAATGGCATTTACAGAGATTTTACAACAGGATTGAATCAACCAAAAGGACTTACTTTTGATTACCTATCTATCTGGGTAACAGACTTACGGGAAATCGTAGAAATTGACGCAGAAAACGGAGTTATCTTAAACAGATACAATATTATCGGCTCAGGTTCATTGAATGATATTGTTACAGATGACTTTGGATATTTATATATTACAGACACTCAAAATGGCAGAGTTTACAGATTCGACACATATTCTTCATCTTATATTATATTTTCAAAAGGACCTGTCCCATCAGCCAATGGAATTTTTTACGATACTTTCGGGGGACTTATTGTTGTTTCCTATGAAAACAACGCCAAAATATATTCCATTGATATTGAAGAAGGCAATGTCGAACTAATGATGCAAACTCAATTAGGACTACTCGACGGAATCACTTATGATAGTAAAAGAGACCGATTTTACATTTCCTCATGGACAAGCAATTCAGTTTATACCTTTGACCCATCTTTTACAGAACCTCCTCAATTACTAAGAAGCAATTTGAATGGTCCTGCGGATATTTATTATGACAGTTTAACTGACACTCTTTGCATTCCAGTTATGAACACCGGGCAAATTGTATTTATCGGTTTTGAAGACAGGAAAGTTGAAATCCTTGGTTCAAAATCTGTGTGTGAATCATCAGCATCAATATATAAAGCAGAATCTTCTGTTGGGTATTCAAACAAATGGTCTGTTACAGGTGGACAAATACAAGGCAATGCAAACCTTGATAGCTGTATCATTCTTTGGGGTACTTCCGGTTCAGGAAAAGTTAAATTAGTTCAGACTAATTTGCAGACACAGGTTAAAGATTCATCTGAAATAAATATTACTATTCAGCCGTTACCTGTTGTTAATATACTTGGAAATCAGATTACTTGCGAAACTAATACTTATAGCTATTTTGCTCAAAACAAAAATGGACTCTCGAAGCTTTGGTCTGTTTCAGGTGGAGAAATCATCGGTGGTGATAACAAAGATACTGTTTATGTACAATGGAACTCTATACCAGAAAATATTGATTCAACAACAATAAGTGCTTTTGTTTCTTTAACTCAAATTGACAATACAACGGGATGCTCAAACTCCAATTACATCAAAGTCAATGTATCGAAAAAGCCAAGACCTGTAGTCAATGGCAAACTCAACGTTTGTCTGGGCGACGTCGAAATTTATCATTGCAAGTATAATCAAGACAATTCCTATGAATGGCAAATTTCGGGTGGTACAATCATCGGAAATGACAAAGATACCATTTTAAGAGTTCAATGGAATCAGGAAGGTCAGACAACTTTATCATTGATTGAAGCTAATCAAAATGGATGTAATGACACAGCAAGAATCAACGTAAACATTAATCCCTTACCTGAAAAACCAACCATTACTCAAAACGGTACAACATTGGTCTCCTCCTCTGCCTTATCATATCAATGGCTATTCGAAGGAAACCCAATCCAAGGAGCTAACCAACAAAGCTACATGCCTGTTGACAGTGGCTCTTATCAAGTAGAAATTGCAGACGAAAACGGATGCAAAAGCTTATCAGACGTTTTTGTTTACAATCCGACAGACGTTGAAGAATCTTTGAATAATTTTACAATAAAGCTATATCCTGAAATTGCCAGTGATATGATTAAACTTTCAATCATTACTGAAGGAAAATATGATATATCAATTATTGATATTTTAGGGAATAGTGTAATTGAACCGATAACAATTCAGGGACATTGTGACGAGCAAATAAATGTTGAAAACTTATGCACAGGAATTTATTTTATTCTCATTAAATCTGGAAATTTCCAAAAAGTTTTTAAATTCATCAGGGGATAATATTTTTTCATAGAAATCACATAAGATAATGATTATTTAATGATTTTCTAAAACCTTAGGTTTAATGAGAAATTATTGAAAGTTATCATTTAAATATCATCTTTTGTAATCGTCTAACAGTCCTTTCCCGGAGAGGATTTTGGGGATATATTTTTCAATCCTTGACTCCCTTGTTTTCGATTGTTTCGGCTGTGTGAAGTACAAAATGTAAGCTCTTTGCCGACCGGGAGTTAATTTTTCAAATGCAGACTTGAGTTTTGGATTCTCTTCAAATTTTTTTTGCAATTCATCAGGGATTTTGTAATCAGTACTATTCTTTAACTCCACTTTCAAACCCTTTTTCTCAACCTCGATTGCTTCTAAAATATATGCTTTCAACACAGGTTCCAGTTTGAGAATTTCTTTAACACTTGTAAATCGTATCTGCCGACCAGACTGGGTATTCTCACCAGGTTTAATGAGAATACCTCTTATATCTTTCAACAAAGCACCTTTAAAGAAATTCAATGCACAATATTCCTTGAAAGCAGTCATTATTAAAATATTCTTTTTCTGAAAAGTATAGCAGGGTTGACTCCATTTATATTCTTCAGTCAAACCGCTATCAAGTATAATTCTACGCAACTGAACTAATTCTATCTCCCATGTATGAACTTTGCATTTAGGAGTACCGAAGTAAGAGCAACGCCCGCAACCATCTGTAATATACTTGTCAACATTTGGATTTATATTTGTCATAATTTTATATTACCTCTGTTAAATAAGAGTGACAAACGTATAAATGGCTAAAATTATTTGAAAAGATTATGAGCCGTATAAATAATAAAAACCGTTAATCGTTAATTAAAATTTTATGATTCTGAATATAATTTAGTGATTATTGTAAATTAATGAATTAGCCGTCATTGTATCGGACAACTTAAAAAACACGAAAGGAGATACACAAAAATATGATAATAAAGAAAACAAACAGGAGTGAGAACAACGCGAATGAATCTATTCAAAGCCCTTTTTCTCAGACCTTCTTCCACGGCACAAAGGCAGATCTAAAGATTGGCGACTTAATCGAAATTGGTATTAATTCGAACTATGGACAAAAGAATAAAGCGAAATATATCTATCTAACTGCAACTCTGGATGCCGCTATATGGGGAGCAGAACTCGCTTTAGGTGAAGGACGAGAAAGAATATATTTAGTAGAACCGACAGGTCCGATTGAAGATGACCCAAATTTAACGGACAAAAAGTTCCCTGGAAATCCAACAATGTCTTACCGCTCAAAACATCCATTTAAGGTTGTTGGAGAAATTACTATTTGGCAAGGACACTCACTTGAACAAGTCAAAGCAATGAAAGACGGATTAGCAAAACTTAAAGAGCAAGGAATTGAAGCGATAGAGGATTGAGTGAACAAAAATGACAATGGACAGAAAAGTAATATTATACATTGCTACAAGTTTAGACGGCTACATTGCAAAGCCAAATAACGACTTGAGTTTTTTATCAATAGTGCAAAAAGAGGGAGAAGACTATGGTTACGCACAATTTGTTAATTCAGTAGACACCGTAGTATTAGGTAGAAAAACCTATGATTATGTAATGACCCAAGTTCCTGAATTTCCTCACGCTGACAAAAATTCTTTTATCATAACAAGGACTGCAAAACCAAGTATAGGCAAGACAAATTTTTACACCGGAAAACTGAAATACCTTATTTCAAGACTAAAATCCGAGCAAGGAAAAAATATTTTCATTGATGGTGGAGCTGAAATTGTAAACGAACTCTTAAAGGAAAAATTAATTGATGAATTTATAATTTCTGTTATTCCAATCTTAGTTGGTAATGGGACTAAACTTTTTAAAGATGGAAGACCTGAACAGAAATTAGAACTCATTTCGACAAAACAGTTTGAAAAAGGATTGATTCAACTTCATTATAAATGCGCAGGCAGTTAAACGATAAAATAACGAAAGACAAACAACGAACCTGTCCCCGATTTATCCTTTTTCACTTTTTTTAATATTCTATTTGCCGCTAATTTGCCAGTAAGTATCGACATCGGAACACCTGCTGGGCTGTATGCCCACTGTCCTGCTTGATAAATTGTAGGTATTGGCGTTAGTACAGACTTATCAGATAACTGTATTTTATTTACAACTGGCATGGATTTTTGAAATGACCAGCCGACAATAGCACCTTCTGAGCTGCCAACCCTGTTTTCTATACTTAATGGAGTAAAAGAAAATCGTGTAATAATCTTTTCTTTCAGCATAGGATAAATAGATTCTGATATAACTTCGATAATTTGATTCTCCATTTCATTGGTAAACTCATCAAGCCATCCTGCTTTTTTGATTTCTTTGAATAAATTGTATTCAGTAAGAAAACTTATTATCATCCCTGTTTTGCCGCGAGGGACCAAATCAGGATCTTTAAGTCCGGGAATGGAGATTTCGTAAGTATTTAATTTAGTAAATTTTTTCAGCCAAGCAATAATTTGTTCTTTTGTCGCCTTTTCAAAATTATTGAGAAGTTCAGAAAGTTCCTCCCGATGTGTTTCACCTAATCCAATTTTTGATGGGGTATAAAAGAAATGCCCATGAGCAATTTTTTTAAAACTATCAAGTGGCTCATCTACTTCTAAGAACAATGAAAAAACAGAATCATTGCCTCGATTTTTTAACATAAAGCTTTTCTTTTCTTCAAACTTTAATTTAATATTATTATCTGAAGTTCCAATTTTCAATGTTTTATAAAAAGTTTTCAAATCAGCCGCCCAGATAAGATTATCATATTTATAACTGATTTTGTTCTGGTCTCTAACAAGA
>RCNQ01000352.1 GCA_003731675.1 Bacteroidetes/Chlorobi group bacterium ChocPot_Mid | reverse complement strand
AACCTGACTGGTATCGCTTTTTTATTGGATTCTACATCATCAAAATAATCGAATGTATTGCTTACAAGACCAACATTCATAGTGAATATACCGAGAGGAATTCCTGCAATAATTGGCTCCCATTGCATATTCCCCGTTAAGACATAATACACTCCGAAAACAATCAGAGGACCGAACGCTATGAAAAGCATTGTTTCACCAAGACCACGATAATTCAGCTTCAATGGCGGTGATGTATAAAAAAGCACTATGAAAGCACCAATCAAAGTCATTGTGATTACGGGCATTCCGACGGTGAAAAGAAGATAAATCCCGCAAGCCAGTGCTATTGCCATACATAGCAGAAATGCGAAAAGCACCTGTCCTGCTGTAACTTTTTGGTCAATCAGTGGACTGTCGTGAAACTGCTTTTCCTTATTACCGAGATTACCTGTTTTAAAATCGAAGTAATCGTCAATAAAATCCCCGGCTGAATGTGCCATAACTATTCCAATCGTAACTGTAATGAAAATCATCCAGTCAAAAGAACCTGTCGAATATGCCATCGCTCCTCCGACAAGACAAGGTATAAAACTAACGACAAGAAATGGCGCTCTTGCCGCTTTGAACCAGACTTTAAGCCAGTTTATCATAAAATATTTCCTTTCGATAAAATAAAACTAATTGATATTAATATTCCTGTTAAAATCAACGTCCCAAGAGACATTATCACTGCATTCAGATAATCCGAAACTTTGCTCTTGTTGCTTTTTATTATCTGAATGACCTTATATGTCAGCATCACAGAAGCAATCACAGTCAATCCGAATGGAGGAATGAGTTTGAGTAATGACAAAATTATTAATGACAGATATGCTAATGCCGTAAGAATATATATAATATTTCTTTTCAGATTCATTACAACATCGGTATCACCTTCTTTCACAACTTCAAACTTTGCCCCTTTCAGGTATGCGACTATTGTTACAAAAAAGCCAATGGGTAGCGAAGCATAAAGTGCAGTCATTGAAAATTCTCCTGTCAATACATATACTCCACTGAGAATGCAAAGCGGTCCGAAAGTAAGAAAAATCACAACTTCCTTAAATCCTTTAAGCATCAAAGGAGTAAACAGCACTGCAATCAAACCGCCTGCTATGGCAAGATAAATCACAGTTGTTCCAAGTTGAAGATAGAAATAAATCCCAATCAAACCATCAATAATCAGGCAGATAATACCCGCAATGAGAGATTGCTTTGGGTGTAGCAATGAACCCACGAACAGCGGTTTCCATCCCGCAAATATTTTTGTATGCGAATCTCTGCTGTCTGTATGGAAATGTGTAAAATAATAGTAAAGGTAATCGCCACCTGACTGACCTAAGAACAAAGCCAACGTAAGTAAAGCAAACGGAAGCCAGGAAAAGCTCCCTTCAAAGTATGCAATTGCACCCGACACGGCAGAAGGTACAAGTGAAGCTGAAAACAGCAAAAATTTAATCATTAAAATTGCTCTTGCTTTTTCGGTGTCACCCGGCAAATGCTGAGAATAATCAAAAGTTGTATCTATCATCAATTATTATTTGCATCTTTTTAAAAATTACAGATGCAAAAATACGAAAATATTTTCTTAACAGTAAAAAATAGGAAAATTATCTTTCAAATGAAATACCATTCTGTAATCGTATCTGTTCTTGCCTTAGATTTTACTTTTAAAAATAAATTAAAAACCTTTTCAAAATAAAATTAATTACGTTATGTTACGCTAAATTATTTTTGTATTGTTCGCTCTTTGAAAAATATATTTATTGCTTTTCCTCAATAAATTTTTTAGAAAAAATGACATCTTAAAGGAATTAAAAAAAACGATGACAAACATGACACCCACCATTTAAGAACTTATAAAATAACAACTTACAATGTCACACTCAAATGTCAGAGATGACACACTAAATGCCAGATAGCTGACTATCCTCTCTTATTGCTAATTGCTATTGCTTCACTATCTTCTCGAAATATGTCCTTTCCGAAGATTGAAGTTCTAAAATATAAATTCCTGTCGGTAAACTTTCTAAACTAATTTTTATATTATTTTCATACTTGTAATCATTCTGATAAAAATCAATGCCAAGTGAATTGAAAATCCTCACAGAATACGAATCAAACAAACCAGTCGGCAATTCAATTTTTATAAAATTATCTGCAGGATTCGGATAAACCTTTATCCCCAAATCCTTAAACTCTGTTGCTACCTTGTTTATCTCAAAATAAAACGGCTGGGACATATCCGAATTACAACCATCTGCATTAGTTACCTGCACTGTATAATATCCCGTCTCCTTGGGTGTATAGACCTTTTCGACTGCTCCTTCAATCTTTTCTCCGTTGATATACCATTGATTGCCTGAATTTGAACTCGAAACCAAATCCCTCCCGCTTTGCAAAATCTCAGGTTTATCAGGAACAGCATATATCGTAACTTCAGTCTCTGACGAATCACTGCAATATGACTGAGCCAACTGGTACAGCTTAATCTTACCTTTTCCTGTCGCTCCCCACTCAATCTGGCAAATTGTATCTTCTGCTGAACCAATAATTGTTCCGCCGCTAACAGTCCATTTGTTTTGCAAAGTCTTTTTGTCCTTCACTTTGTAAATCTCTACTCTTCCCGAGCATGCAACAGGCGGTCCCGTAAACTCAGCAGAAGGATTTTTACTCAAACTCGTTGGCTTCGTTTTTTTATTTGAGCAACCTGTTGTTAAGTCAGTTTGCAACAAAGTAATTGAACCTTTGACGACTGATGAATCATTATTTGCAGGCACATTATTCCACTTTACATACACAGAATCACCTGTATCTCCGCCTGTAATCTCTCCGTTGTAAACTATCCATTTATTTGTCCTGCCTACCGAAGTTACAGCTACATACAAAGCATTCATCCCCTCGCAAAATTCGTCAATACCGTAAAACTGCACATCAGGCACAGGTATTAGCTCTACCCTCAGTACCACTGTATCTAATTCAGAACTTACCGTGTCAGTCTGTATCAGTTGCACAAAACCCTCAGCACCATTTCCCCACAAAACATTGATTACAGAATCCTTGTCCAAACCCTGAATTTGTCCTCCGGTTACTGACCATTGGTTTTTGCATTGCGGTGGAGTTAAAACTGAATACCTCTCAAGACTTAATGCACAAGTTTTCTTCTTACCTGTAATAACCAAAGGCGAAGAATTTATCGTAGCATTTATTATCACCGAATCAGAACAACCAGTCCTTGTATCTGTCAGCCTTAAGCTTACTGTCCCGACTCCCGGTCCTCCCCATTTTACTGTTATTCTGTTCGTGTTACTTGTGCCTTCTATCGTCCCTCCTGTAACATTCCAGCCATAATTCAAAATTGACTGCGAACCTGTACTGTAAACGTATTCAGTATATGCTATTACCTCAGTTTCTCCTGTAATGTAAGGTTGCGGAGAAATAACAATATCAACATCCTTTTCTGTCGAGTCTGTGCAACCGGTCGCTTGATTTGTCAATATCAGCTTCACTTTTCCTTTAGCTACATCATTCCATTTCACACTAATCACAGACGAGGCTGAATCACCCAAAATCGTACCATTACTTACTTTCCACAAAGTAGAAAAACCTGCTCCCGTACCCGATTGATAAACATACTCATTCCTCGAACACACTTTGTCATTACCCGTAATCTGCGGTTTTGGCAAAGGATTTACTTTTATATTAAATCCATTATCTGCACTTGTGTAAGTCGGTGCATCGGCATATATCCTTACCCTGTAACCTGTCCCCTCAACTGAATTCAGTGGTATTGTCCCGTGGATAAAACCTGATGTATTGGAATTCAATGTCCCGATTACTTTAGGACTTGCGAAACTCCCTTTATCATCCGAAAGTTGAAGCATAAAAGTATTGTCAGCGTTGAAATCCAAACCCACATTGAAAGGCACACTGATTGTACTCCCTTGGCAATACTCATTTTCAAAATTCCCAAGTGTGATTCTTGTTCCAAACATTATCAAAAATGCATCATTACGGTAACCATATAAAATCCATTCTCCTGTATCCTTATTCTGTCCCCAAAGCTCACCACCTGCAAATGTTGCTTGATGCGGATGAGTAGCAGGAGTTGATATACCACTTCCGCTTTGCGTTGTCGAAGCAATTATTATATTCCCTTTTTTATCAGTTGTTATTCCACCATAATCGAATACTTCAGTATCCGTACCGCCATAGTATGTTCCCCATTTTCTTACACCATTAGTTGTCATCCGTACTGCAAAAATATCTTCCTTACCGGCTATAGAAGTCTGTATTTCACCTGCTGTAGCTATCCCGCTTGTCGAAAGCGTATAGCCAAGAAATACTACTTCATCAAATCCGCATTTTGCTACCGAAAGACCGCAATCATCATTACTTCCTCCGTAGTACGTCCCCCATTTCCTCTCACCATAAGTATCAAATTTCACTAAAAACAAATCCCTTGTCCCTGCGAAAGTCTGCTGATGAGCTCCTGCAGTTGAAATATTGTTGTAGCTTTTGGTAATTCCGAGAAAATAAACATTACCATTACCGTAAGTTGCAATTGACCTCGCAAAATCCTCATCACTTCCTCCATAATAACTGCTCCAGTGCAGTTGACCGTTAGGATATATTTTTGCGATAAAAGCATCATAGTTTCCACCACCGTAATTTTGCTGATGTCCCTTATCGTTAGTAATTGAATAGGTACATGGTGTATAGCCAGCAATAA
>RCNQ01000082.1 GCA_003731675.1 Bacteroidetes/Chlorobi group bacterium ChocPot_Mid | reverse complement strand
TGCTTTTAGCTTTCTTCTAACTTCTAACAACTAAAAAAAGCCGCATCTAGTTCTTAACTGATACGGCTTAAATAGTTGTAATTCGAAATTACTAAAAAATCACTTATTTCTTCCTTTGAAAAAGCTTGTAAAAGTAGTTACTGCCTTCCCTATTGCTGAAGAATACAGAATAACTTCATTAACTGGAAGTGCGATTTTTTCATAAAGTCTGTTGAAAAGACCTGTATAAGAATTTACCGTTTTCAAAATTCCGTCAGTACCATTTTGCAAAGATTTTGTTGTAGAAGCTATTTGCATAGTAGCTGAATCCAAGTTATCAAGTGATTGACTTAACCTGTTGGTAATCTGGTCAAAGTCATCTCTTATTTGCTTTAAGGATATATCAAGTTGTCTCGATAATCTTTCAATATTGGACGTTATATCTTTCATACTCCTCAAAGCACCAACCAATGAGATTATAGCAAATATTGACAATAAAATAAATGCTATCAATGCACTAAGTGCAACAATTTTCAAAGCTATATCCATAATTATTTCTTATTAAAAAATCTCACATTCCCGAATATGGTTGTTCAGGACCATTATTCAATTCATTTTTGAAAGCATCAGCGCTTGCTTTTGCGGCATTTTTGAGGGTAGCAATTTTTTCTTGCATACCTTCCTTTGCTGTAAAAGCTTTAGTTTTAGCGTCATTTAATACATTTTCTGCACTCATCAAAATATCTTCTGCCTGTCTTTTAGCAGAATTAATGATATTTTGTGCCCTTACCCTACCTTCATTGACAGTGTTTGAAATAGCAGAACCCAGCTGTGATTCAGCCGAATATAGATAATCAGCAGTCTTGTCATATAGTTCATGAGACTTTTCTGCTATATCTCGCCGTAGCTCTGCACCTGATTTTGGAGCAAGTAACAAAGCTGTAATAGCTCCTATTGTTCCGCCGATGATTGTTCCAAGGATTAAACCTTGAGTAAAATGTGATTCACCTTTGTTTGACATAATTTTTTCCTCCCATTTGTTACCAATTTTCTGGCAAAGTTATTGATTTATTTTGATTTTTTAATATTAACTCAGCAAATTCTCTTACTGCTCCTTTTCCACCCTTTAACGTACAAACGTAATCGCTTATTTTCTTTACTTCATCTGTTGCATCAGCAGGACATCCTGACAAACCTGCTAATTCCATTGCCGGTATATCGTTGACATCATCTCCAATATATGCAACATTATCCAAATTTAACTTCAAAGAATCAGTCAATTCAAGTAATGAACTCTTTTTATTTCTTGAACCCAAAATCAGGTTCTCAATTTTTAGTTTTGACGCTCTTGCCTTAACAATATTTGAATTTTCTGATGTAATTATTGCTAATTCAATGCCTGCAAGTTTTAAAAGTTCGATTCCCATACCGTCACGAATTGAGAATTTTTTCAGCTCCTCCCCATTTGCAGAATAATAAACTCTTCCATTTGTTAATGTTCCGTCAACATCCATCACGAAAAGTTTTATAGCAGACGTCTTTTCAATAATATTTTTCTTCATAATAGATAATTCTAATACAATTTTTCCATTTAAAAATCTTAAATTGCAAGTTACAAATAATCAAGATAAAAGCCAAAAGCAAAAAGAAGAAAGTTTGTGATATTAATTAGGTTTTTTTGTAGAAAGTTTTAAAAATGAAAAGTGTTCAATATATTAATTTGACTTTGTCAGTTCCTGAAGAAATTTATGACTTAGCTTATGGAGTCATTTCAGATTATAGGACAAGAGGTATCGAGGAAAAATTCGATGAACTAGTAATTACATTTGATTATGACTATTTTACAGCTGAAATTGAAGCAGATTTACTTGCGCAACTCAGGATGATTGACAATTCAATTTCTATTAAGGGAAAAGAAATCATCGAAGAAAAGAACTGGAATGCTGAATTTGAAAAAAATTCACCTGTTGTTGTAGTTAATGAAAGGATTGGAATAGCACCAGAGTGGAAACTGAATGAATTAAATACATCTCTCAAAATTATCATTAACCCTAAAATGTCCTTCGGTACTGGAGACCATGCAACCACAAGATTGATGTGCAAACTAATGGAACACTCTGTTAAACCTGATTCAAATTGGATTGATGCCGGTTGTGGTTCAGGTGTTCTTGCAATTTTAGCTATTAAGTTAGGAGCTAAATCAGTCTTTGCTTTTGATTATGATTTATGGTCTGTGGAAAATACTATGGAAAATTTAATACTGAATGATATTTCCAATGAAATTCAGGTTGAACATGCTAAAATTGAAAATATCAAGCTCCCCCCTGCTCATGGCATTGTTGCGAATATGTTTTCAAACCTGTTGATAGCATCTATGGAAAAATTTTACAATTCACTAAAGGATAGTAAAGGTGTTTTAATAATTTCAGGAATTTTGAAATATGATAAAACAGATGTCATCAAATCAGCTGAATCCAATGGTTTTAAATTAATCAATGAGATTTTTGAAGATGAATGGGTAGCTCTTCAATTAGCAGTTAGATGTTAGATGTTAGAAGTTAGATATTTTTACATTTTACTTGTTTTGATAACTGGATTCATCACAGATGAATTAATTAATAATTACTTTATTTATTACATTATTTTAAATTGAAACTTTATTACTTTTTGTTTCGTCTTGCTATTTATTAAAAATGAATATTATAAGGTAAAAATAAATGAAATACAAATTACTGGTTTTGATTGTAGCCATTGCATGTTTGTTAACTCAAACTTCAAATTCTCAGTTTGGTAAAAATATAGTTCAATATGATAAATTCAATTGGAAATATATTGAATCGAATAATTTTGAGGTTTACTATAATCAAGGTTCAAAGCCATTAGCTGAATTTGCGGCTTTGTCTGCTGAAAAAGCTTTGGAATCAATCCAAAGAACATTAAATTTTCGGATTAACAAAAAAATCAGACTTATTGTTTACAATACTCATAATGAATTTCAACAAACCAACGTAATTGACCAGTTTATGTATGAGGGTATTGGAGGTGTTACAGAGCTTTCTAAGAATCGCGTTGTAGTACCTTTCCAGGGGAATTATTCTCAATTTGACCACGTAATCCACCATGAGTTAGTTCATGCAGTAATGAATGATATGTTTTATGGCGGAACTTTCCAGACAGCGTTGAGAAGTGGAAACTTGGGGAAAATTCCTATTTGGATTAGTGAAGGATTGGCTGAATTCGAAAGTCTTGGTGGTTATAACATCGAAACCGATATGTTTATGAGGGATATCTCTTTGAACGAAAAGTTACGTGATTTGACTAATATGAATGGCTATTATGCATATCGTGGCGGACAGGCATTTCTATGGTATATAGCAGAAAAATATGGTGAAGAAAGGGTCGGTGATTTAATTAACCGATTAAGGGTTCAAAGGGATTTAGAAGCAGTATTCAAGAGTGCTTTCAACATGAGTCTTGAAGAACTTTCCAAAGATTTTAAAGATGAATTGAAAAAGTTTTATTGGCCCGATATTGCAAAATACGAAGCACCGAAGGATTTTGCCGAGAGAATAACAAATCAGGAAAAAGAAGAAAATTACTACAACTCCTCTCCTGCTATTTCACCGAATGGTAAAATGATGGCTTATATCTCTGCTCCAAACGGAATTTATAGTATCATGATAAAAAGTCTCGAAGATAAAAAAAAGTCACCTGAAAAGCTTGTAAGTAGCTTCCGTCAGCAAGATTTTGAAGATTTGAATATTTTAACACCTGGCATTTCTTGGAATCCCGAAGGGACAAAGTTGGCAATTTCAGCAAAATCTGGTGGTGAAGATGCTATTTTTATCGTTGATATTAAAACCGGCAAGTATGATAAAATCCTTCTTGGTTTAAAATCAATTACCTCGGTAAATTGGTCACATGATGGTTCTCGTCTTGCCTTTATTGGCTCCGACAAAGGGCAAAGCGATATTTACATTTATCATTTGACTAAAAAGACCCTGCAAAATATTACTGATGATTTCTTTTCTGATGCAAATCCTGTCTGGTCTCATGATAACAAAAATATTTATTTTATTTCTGATAGAGGAAATGCAAGCAAAACCAATGGGAAATTATCAGGTAATGAAATCTGGCAACATGAGTTTGATGCTACTGATATTTTTAAAATAGATATCTCTTCTTCAGCTATACAAAGAATTACCTTCTCGGCTAATGACAATAAAACATCATTCGCTTTATCATCTGATGATAAATTTATTATTTATTCTTCTGATGAAAACGGAATTTTGAATTTGTATAAACTTTCCCTGACTGATAAAGAAGCCAAACCACTCCCAATTACTAATTCATTGACAGGTATTTCTCAGATATCTCTTTCAAATGATGACAGTAAATTACTTTTCAGTACGCTAATTGAAGGTAGCTATGACATTTTTTTAATGCGGTATCCTTTTGACAGAAAACTTAATTTGGATACCTTGCCTTTAACTAAATTTAAGGAAAGGCAAATCCAAAGGAAAACTCTTGTAAGCAAAATAGAGAATGATACAATTAGTAACAAGACAGATACAACTGAAGCATTGAGTAAAAAAGTATATGGGAACTTCGAACTTGAATTCTCAAGACAACAAGTTGTGAAAGCTAATCCTGATGCGACTACTATCAACAATGTTGATTTGAACATTTCGAGTGGTTCAATGTCCTATACATTTAATGAACGTGATTATAAAATCTCATTTTCACCTGATATTATATCCGGAAATCCTGCTTTCAGTACTTTGTGGGGATTTCAAGGCATAACACAAATGATGTTTAGTGATGTGATGGGTGACCATAAAATTTTATTGCAAATGAATTTATTTATTGATTTGAGAAACAGTACATTTTATGCCGCTTATCTATATCAACCGGAAGTAATTGATTACATGCTTTCTGCATATCATGGGGCTGTCTTTTCGTACGGAAGATATCAGGACACTTTGGTATCCCTTTACAGACTGCGTGATTATGGTAGCGAACTTATGGCATCTTATCCTTTCGATTTGTTTAACAGAGTTGAATGGGGATTAAGCTGGAAAAATGTCTCAAAAGAAAACGTCTGGGATGTAAAAGAACCATACTATTCAAGAATGTTATTTATACCCCAAGGAAGATATGTTCATGATGATGTATTATATGGCTATTTTGCCCCATTGAAAGGTTCAAGATATTACTTCGGATTTATGGGTACACCGAAAATTTCTTCAAACGGAATAGGATTTATTACAATAAATGGTGATTACAGGCAGTATATACAAATATCTGACATGAGTAGCATTGTCATCAGAGGTGCCGCAGGAGCAAGTATGGGACCTAATCCGCGGACATTTTACCTTGGAGGAACTGACTATTGGATAAACAGCTGGGTTATAAATTACAATGATATTTTCAAAAATCCCGAGGATTATGCATTCGTTGGCTCAAGCTTTATCATGCCACTAAGAGGTTTTGGTGTCGGTGCAGTAAGTGGTCAAAGATATTTCCTCTCCAATGTAGAATTTAGGTTCCCATTTATCGGATGGCTTTTTGCCACTCCAATACCGATAGCTCAGGCATTCATGGGTGCTGTATTTTTTGATGTCGGAGGTGCATGGTCAGGAGACTGGAACTCATTCAAAGCCACAACTAAAGATTATAAAGGCAGAACAATTCCAAATGATTTATTAATGAGTGCAGGTGTCGGTCTGAGAACATATTTACTCGGAATTCCACTTAAGATTGATGTCGCATGGGGCAATCTGAACTATATGTGGTCAGAACCGAGATGGCTCTTTTCGCTTGGCTATGATTTTTAAAAAGCAGTTGAAAGCAGAAAGCTGAAAGCAGAAAGAAGAAAGTTCAAAGTTAAAATATTTGTTTTTTAAACATTGAAGGGTATTATGAGAAATTTTAGAAATATGCTCATTTGGAAAAATGGTTTAAATCTCGTAAATAAGATTTACAGATTATCGAAAAGCTTACCGGATAGGGAAACCTATGGACTTATTAGTCAGATTACACGGTCTGCTGTTTCTATTCCTTCTAATATCGCTGAGGGTTGTGGTAGGAAAAGTACAAAAGAATTCACAAGATTCCTCGAAATTTCTTTAGGTTCAGCTTATGAACTGGAAACACAATTGTTAGTTATTGAACAGAATTTTCAAATTCATAAAGACGAGCTTCAAATTATCATTAAAGATGTGATTGAATTACAAAAAATGATTAGTAAATATATTCATTCAATTAATTAAATCTCTTACCTTTTTTATTGAAAATAGTCTTATTTTTGTTTAATTTATTTTGCTTTTAGCTTTCTGCTTTAAGCTAAATCTTTTTAACAGAACAATATTTGAAATAATTAATACTATTAAAGGTGGAAAAAAATGATTAAATTAAGCGTTATAGGAACTGGACATTTAGGAACTATTCATGCTCGCCTTTGGAAAAGTAATCCAAATGTGGAGTTTACAGGTATTTATGATACAAATAAAGAGCAAGCAGAAAATGTTGCTCAGCAAATTGGATGCAGAATATTTTTGTCATTAGATGAAGCTCTCAACAATTCAGATGCTACAACTATAGCTGTCCCTACATCTTTGCACCATGAATTAGGTTTGCAGTGTCTTGATAAAGGAGTCCATTGTTTAATCGAAAAACCAATTACTACTAATTCAAATCAAGCTTATGATTTAATCAATAAAGCCAATCAAAAAGGTCTGTTAATTCAGGTCGGACATGTAGAAAGGTTTAACCCTGCTCTTGCATCTCTTAAAGATTTCCCGATGAATCCAAAGTTCATCGAAGCTCACCGCTTAGCACAATTTAAACCAAGAGCAACAGATGTTTCAGTGATTTTAGATTTAATGATTCATGACATTGACATTATGCTTTGGCTTGTTAAGTCAAAAGTGAAAAAGATTGATGCTAATGGAGTTAGCGTTCTCACCGAAACCCCTGATATTTGCAATGCAAGGATAACATTTGAAAACGGAGCAGTCGCTAATCTCACTGCTTCACGGATTTCTGCTAATCCAATGCGTAAAATGAGAATTTTTCAGCAAAATGCCTATATCTCTATTGATTTCGGCAAACAAGATGTTGAAATCTTCAGAATAATTGAAGAAAACGAAAAATTTGGTTTAAACGACATTCCCGCAACTATGCTTGGTACAATAGAAGCAGGAATCCAGAATAAAAAAATCATATACCATAAACCAATCATCCCTGAAATTAATGCTATTGCTGAAGAGCAAAACGCCTTTATCAGAGCAATTCAGGAAAAATCTTCTGTTGCCGTCAGTGCTGAAGAAGCCGCAGAAGCACTCAGAATAGCTGAATTAATAACCGAACAAATTTAATTTTATTAATTAGTTTTCAAAAGATATTTTCTCCCCGCTTTCAGCTTTTAGCTTTATTCTAACTGCTAAAAATTCGGCACGGAATTTGTAATAATACTATTTGGTTTTGGTTTGTTGAATTAATTAGTTTTATTATGAAATACACAATACTGATTGAAAAAGGTAAATACAGCTTCGGAGCTTACGTCCCCGATATTCCCGGTTTAATGACCGTAGCGAAGACAAAAGACATTACCCTTCAACTTGTCAAAGAAGCCATCAAAGAGCACCTGGAATCGCTTGAAAACAACGGCAAACCTATTCCTGAATCAAGAACAGAAAGCGAAAGCGTGGAAATAGAATAGCTGTCTGTCGTCAGTTATCTTTCAACAATTCAATTTCAATTTTATTCCTTAATAAACTTCTGTGCTCTTATCAAGTTATTTGCTTCCAATTCAATAAAGTAAATACCATTTGGCAAATCATGTAGCTCAGCTTCAAACTCTGCTGTTTGACCGTCATTGTTTCTGTTTGCCTCTTCCGACAAATCCTTAATAAAGTTGCCGTTGATGTCATAAATTCTAAGGTATAATCTTTTACCTTGGGCATAATGCAAACCGATTATTTTTATTTTTGCCGTACCTAAAACAGGATTGGGAATAACACTGACATAATAGAAAGGACAATAGATACCTTCAGTTTCTTCTTTTACACTAATATCCGTTGAATCAATAACGATACCTCTAACAATCCGACCTTTTCCTGTTAGAAATATATCACCATTTTTCATCCTTGAAACATCATTAAAATCATAAGACCATTCATTTGAACCAACAAATTTTCTATTGAAAGGTAGAACCTCAATTTTCCAAGAAATACCACCATCTTCGGTTAAAAAAATTGTATCCTGCCTTCCAACTGCCAATCCAAAATTCTCGTCAATAAAATATAAATCATTTATAAAATGATAGGAGCCAGGCATTAATAGTTCTTCATAGCTTTTAAAACCGTCATTTGTTTTAAGAAGAATATTTCCGGTTTTTGTTAAATAAGCATGTTCTTTACTTATAAAATTCATTTTATATGCTGACATTCTGCTATATTCGAGTGTTGAAATCGTATCAAATGTTCTGCAATAATCAGTAGTTTTCAAAATCTTAAAAACAGTTTTTTTACCAGAAGGGTAATTTAGTGTATCATCAGTATCTATCCTTGAATAATATAATGATAAATAACCAGTTATCGAATCAGGAAAAATAATTTGTATTGGTTTTACCCAATCTTGAAACTCTTGACCATCCGGAATTTCAATAACATTAACACTATCCCAATGTAACCCAGCATCATTCGTTTGTATAATTTGGTAATTTAATCTTAAGTTGTAAAATTTATTATCATTGATGGCAAAACCTGTATCAGGGGAAATAAAAAAAACTATGTTATCAGTTCTTATTGTATCGAGAGAATTCCATGTATTTCCACCATCAGATGTGTTTATTGTGTTCTTCCCCCCCGATTGCTTTTGACCTGCTATAAAACCATTCGAACTATCTTTGAAATGGCCTGTTCTTAACCTTGCATCACCATATATAGTAGTACCCCAAAAATATTTATCGTCATTATTATTTATTTCTATCCTAGGGAAAACTTGATCCCATGAAGTTCCAAAATCACTACTACCATATACTTTACTACCTGTCCCAGGAATAAATAACATTCTATTTGAAGAAGGTATGACTTTAAAAATTGATATGAATGATTTACTCATCGGAATAAACATCTCACATTGTTTAATTGTATAATAGTTATCTCCATAATTATTAGATATAAAAATTGAACCTTCATTTGAAATTGCCAGAATATTGCCAAAAGCATCGAATGATGGCTGTTGAATAAAATAGTCCGAACCTCTTGCAATTGCTGTATCCTTATAATAGTCAGTATTATCTTTGTAATATTTATAATCAATATATTTATACTTCGACCATGAATATCCTTTATCTTTTGTAACGCAAGACCAACCGGATCCTCCTACTAAATAGATGTGATTTTTGCCAAAGTATTTTACCCCATTAAAACCTATATCTATAGGTATCTCAAATTTTTTCCAAGTAATTCCTTGATCAGAAGTATAAACTGCAAATGGTTTAAAACCAAAATATTTACTTTCTTCGTACAATCCTAGTTTACCTCCAACAACTATTCCATTTTCTTCATCATCAAAATCAATTGCAGTTAGTAATGTACTATCGCTATCCTCAAATACTTTTTCCCAATTTTCACCTTTATCAGTTGTTTTTAAAATATGAGGACCAACACCAACAGCAAAGCCAATACTTGAATTTATAAATTTGTAATTGCTGTTATAATAAGTTGCATCGGTATTATATATAGAATCCTTAAAGAAGTAACAATTATTTAAAGTATTTGTATCACCATAATATACCTTCTTCCAAGAGTCTCCGAAATCACTTGTTTTATAAATACAAGTGTTTTTCCCTGATGCAAAAATTGTATTTTCATCGAGCATTTTAACTGCATAAAAAGTAGTAGAATCGATAGTTCCTGTTTTCCATGATTTTCCGGCGTCTGTAGTTAAAGCAAAGGCACCGTCGCTTCCAACGACGGCACCTCTTTCAAGATTTAGGAAATCTACACTATAAAATATATTTCTAAGACCGCATTCAAGCCATTTCCAAGTCTCGCCACCATCACTTGAAGAAATGATTTTACCGTCATCGCCAACAACAACGTAATTCAATGAATCAATCAGTTTGCAATCGAGAGGACGTGAAGAAACATTTTGCCAAATTATTTGCCTTTTGGCAAATAATGAAATATTTAAGAAGAAGGTAATAGTAGTAGTTAAAATGAGAAACCTAATTATTTTCATTGCATAACCTTTCAAATTTCCCAAATATTAAAATCAATGAATTATTTGTTTAAGCCTTGTAACCTTCGGGATGCAGGGCTTTTTCTTTAAATCAACTTCACAAACATAAAACAATTATACAAATAAAAAAAATAAATCTTGATATTTGTATCTATTGATGCTGCAACTCTTTTTTTTGCCCTTAGTGATATTGGTTAACAAAGTAAAAGGCAGGACTTTTTTAACAATCCTGCCTTTTTACAGTTAATAGTGAATAGTGAATAATTTATTCCTATTTTATCACCTAAAATTCACAATCCCATTTTCCACTTTCTCTTTCTGCCTATAGCTTTCTCCATTCTCCTTTTTCCCTTCTCCCCGCTTTCTGCTTTTAGCTTTAAGCTATTTGCTAATTACCATCAACTTAGTCCTTGTATAATCCCCTGACTGATACTTAACGTAATAAGTTCCTGAAATGAATTTATCCGATTTCATTTTAACATCATATACTCCTGACTGATAGAATTCATTTGTAAGAACGGCTACTTCAGTTCCCAACAAGTCATAAACACTTATTTTAACATTAGAATTATCAGCAACTTTGAACCTTATATTTGTTGCATCAGCCACAGGATTCGGGAATACTGAAAGTCTGTCGTCCCCGTTTTCAAAACCTGCAAGCGGATAATCCTCAACATCAACAGTAACACCCATCTCAGTTGACCAACAACTCTGATAACCTTTATCTGTAAAAGCGGCTAATTCAACTTTCAATGTAGGATTATTTACATAGTCAATATCAATGTCAATTTCCATATTTGTTGTACCTGCATAAGGTCTTGCAACAATTTCTTCAGTACCGTTAGTATATGTTAACCTGATTAAATACCCTTTTATTTTTTCAGCAGAATTCGGGTCTGTCCAAGATACAACAAGCTTCTTAGTGCTACCGTAATATACAGAGCTACTGACACTTGGAGGTATCAGATTTCCTTTGTTATTCCATAATTCTTCCCTGCTGAAGTATTTGTCGCAACGACTGCCATCTAATCTTAACACATAAAGATAATACTTGCATTCCGGCAATGTATCCGATAAAGTATAATTGAAAGTTCCAATGTTTTCTTTAACAGAACCGATAAATAATCCATTTATATCATTTGTATCCAATGCAAGATAAAATTCCATATCAGCGATATTCGATAAACCTGCATTATCCCATGTCGCAGTAATATCGTTTTCCTGTCTTGTTACAGCTAATTTGATATTCCTCTTGTCAAATGTTGCAAAAACGTCTCTGAAATCTCCAGGTTTTGTCTGGTCAGGATCTGAACCAACAATCCATTGTCCCTCAGGAAACTCACCTTTAATAATCCAATAACCTTTTTTACCATTAGCCGCTTTTTTATAAACAACATTTGTGTCTTTTGGCGGTTCGTCATTTGCGTCGTGTTTTGTTCCGTTAGGATCCAATAAATATGAACCAGGAACCTGAGTATCACTCATAATTCTAATATAAACCTTATCCAAACCTCCCGTTAAATTTAACGTATCATTTTTATTGATAGCTTGAGAACCCTCTTTTTTTCTGGTAAACATTGGGAGACTTTGTCCTTCATATTTGTAAGGGTCAAAACCTGCGACTCTTTCATCTTTGTCCCATGTCCTTCTAAGCAAACCATTAAGATTCTGTGCACCACTACCGATAGCTAAGAACCCTTCCTGACCATAGACTTTATCCAAATCAAGTGTGATATTCAAAATACCAATCAAATTTCCGAAATTCAGATTACCCATAACTTTCTTGTCCTGGAACCACAAAGTTGTGTTCTTGACTTTAATAGGAAATTCGTTTTGCCATAGCATAGACAGTATATCATAAGGAAATTCATCAGGAAAGTCAGTAACGTTTACATCACCTTTGAAACCACCTCTCAGTCTCTCATCAGGGAACCATTGATATTTAAAATGACCTTGTCCTTCCATAACATAATTCTGCCCATCAATACTCCCGGCTTTGATACTTCCATCTAAATCAACATGAGACGTTACATTCATCATACCTGTCATCGGACCAACTATCTGCCATTGATTGTAGGTATGCTCCCTCAGCATTCTTGCTTCAGATGCGTTAAAGTTAATCTTTTGAGGAAATTCAACTGCTCCGCCAATATCAAATTCTAAATAATCATCTGAATTTGAAACTATTGTCCCATCTAATGTCATTTCCATTGGAGGATTATTTACTCCTGAGACTGTGCCTCCAACATTTCTGATTTTCATACCTGTTTCACCAATCACAGCTACTTCCCCTCTGGCAGAAAACAAATTGATTGTACTCAAATTTCCTCCTGTAACCTCTCCCCAACCTTTAACACTTAACCAAGGGATTGTAAAATCACCATAGAGAGTTAATTTGTCAGCAGTAGCATCATACATAGCTGTTAAATTGCTGAAGCATGCAGTCGGGTCAGGACTTAATGAAGGTAAACCCATTTGATTCATATTAACTCCATAATCCTCAAATACCAGATTGGTAAAGTTTATCTTGCCATCACCATTTCCCTGACAACCCGCAATAATACCAGGAAGATAAAAATATCCATCTGTACTAATTCCGCTTGCTAATAAACCACCGATAAACTCAATTTTATTATAATACATTTTTACACCAAAAAGACTTGATGCATTCTTGACATTATCATCATTCGCAACGGGAGAAAGAATTTTATTTAAATAACCCATATCAACTTCTCCGTTAAACAAAGAATACTCCTTTGTTGAAGGTGAGTAAACAAACCATTTACCTGTTGAATTAATACTTTTTCCTACTGTATCCAAGGTTAGTGTTCCGATAAAATGCAAATAACCATTAATAACAATTTCATGACCATTATTGCTTACTTTACCTGGCTCACCTGGAGAAAACCATTTGTTGTTTGTATCAGCCATTGCAAAAATAAGTTTAACTTCATTGCCTTCGGTATATACTTTTGCCCAATCGTTTGATATTCTTGGTATTGGCATAACGGTTACTTTCCTATCAGTAACTGCACTAACGTAATTTGCCTTTGTAGCAGTAAAGCTCATTGAATAATCTGAAAATTCCTTGTCAATTGGAATTTGAAACTCATAAGTCAGATTACCTTCAGTATCGGTTTGTCTGTTATCAGTAGAGTTTAATACTCCGTTGAAAATAGCTACATCAGTAAGTATTTTATTCCCTCTTTGGTCTTTTGTTTGGACAACATATTTTACCATGTCTCCCCTGTCAACTTTTATTACCCCGTTTGGACTGACATCAATAGCTAACCTTAACTTTTCAACCATTGCAGACACTTCGTTCGTAGGTGTGCTTTCGTGTACTCCATCCCATGCCTTGACAATGTAGTAATAAGTTTTATCTTCCTGAACTGCATTATCAATAAATGTATTTGATGGTGAACTAACACTACCTGCTAAAGTATAACCAACTCCCTGAGCATCACTCCTGTATATTCTGTAATCTGTTACATCGTTTGTTATACTATTTGTCCACCAGATATGAATATTCGGATATACAGCTAATGCCTGTGGGTTAGAAGGTGGTTCAGGATTTGGCTTTACTGGAACGACACTGACTTCATTTGAAGAACGACTTTCCAAACCTGAAGTATCATTTACTGCTTTTACTATATAATAATATCTTCTGTCATTTGTAACAGAGTTGTCAGTATATGAAGTGCTTGTTACTCCTGTTACCAATGCTGTTCCATATTGATTGGAATTCTGGCTTCTGAAAATGCTGTATTTCACTGGATTTGCCTGAACAGCATTCCATCTGAGTATAACTTTCTGATTTCCTGCTGTAGCAGTCAGATTTCTCGGTTCATCAGGTGGTACTGGGTCATGCAATGTGGACATACCTAATACTGTGGTTGTGGAATTACTCTCCATTGCTTTATCGCTATCGTAACTTGTCATGTAATAATAATACTGTACATCATTACGGACAGAGTCAACGTAACTTGTTGATGCACTGTTGATGTTATCTTTTCT
>RCNQ01000351.1 GCA_003731675.1 Bacteroidetes/Chlorobi group bacterium ChocPot_Mid | reverse complement strand
AATATAAATAAGGTCACTGTTTTGATGAATCCCGCTTTGTGGGATGGGGTACTCAGGATGACAAAGAATAAAATGAGTAGTTTTTATATACCGGCAAGACCGTTTTTGAAGTTGAATGAGAGCGATATGAATAAGATAAAAAGCACAATAGTAAAGGACTTGACAAAGAGAGATTGATTGATTAATTTTGAATACCGACCTTATGGTTGCCCCGTGGCGTTAACCATAAGCGGTGTAGCCCAAGGCACGGGACTTGCAAAGGGGCTACGCCTTCCAATATTTAATATATCCTTTCCGTAGTTTATCAATCTGCGGGGTGCGTCTTTCGAAAGCATTCCAGAAGATAAATCCATCTTTGGATTGCCTGAGGCTTATGAAAATATCTTCATTGGTATCTTTATCCTTAAATAATCCGATATATGATTTACGCAATTCAATTTGATTTTTCTCATTAATGTATTCGGTTAGATAAACTTCAAAAGGGTCTTGTAGAGTTTTTTTGATATAGGGAGCATATCTCTCTCTGCCGTCTCTCTTTTCGTAAAAATGTTTAAGATGCTCTAAATCGAAATTTGATTTATCATCATCGGCAGTTGCTATAACCGAATAAGGATTGTTTTTTAATTCAAATTCTTTTTTAAGAAGTTCGATAAATTTTTCTTCACCGATTTCGTGAATTGATGGAAATTTGTCTGGAGCTTCTAATCTGTCTTTAACATCTTTGACAGACGGGCGTCCGAAATCTTTATAATTGGGTTGATTCGGATTTATTTTGAAGTTGCCACCAAAAGTATCATCAAAACTTAAAAATGCTTTGCCGGGATTATAATCCCAGCCTTCGCCTATTTTGAAGGATTTCGGTAGCGAGGATGCTTCCTCTACTTTTAATCCCATTTCTTCTAAATCACTATCATCGAGAGGAATTACAGAACATCGGCAGTTCCAGTCGTTTGGCGGATAGATTTTATCCCAAATAGGATCGTCAGCACGGTAAACTTTGCCGTGTAATGCACGATGTGATGGACGTGTATTGCCGTCGAGTATAGCATTATACATCCAGTAAGGTCTGTTCTTAATATTATCAATCATATTTTTATAATGTCCGGCAGAATAAGCAACCTTCATATTAGTGCGGTAGATTGTTCTCAGACGGTAAGGAGAGCCGAGCTGAACTTCTTTTCCCGGGTCAATACCTTCAGGAAGTTTCACATCAGAGGGAACATCCTTAGCTTGAACTTTTCCCCACCAGCCTTTTGCCTTGAGAGTTGGTTTGAGGTTTTCTTTAAATTGCTGAAATGAAATTCCTTCATCGAGTGCTTTTTGAACTTCATTGCGAATATCAGTAAGTATGTCAAGACGCATAGCTTTGGCGACAGTGAAAGCTTTTGTATGTGCTTCCTGCCAGGTATCTTTCCAATCCCATGAGAATTTATATCCTTTGCTTTTATACCTTTGGATAATTTCTTCTGGTTTGAGTCCAATCAGGAGTTTAATATCTGGTGCGTCCATAGAGATGACCTCACATGATTTTTTTATTTGTTGCTTTGGGTAGCACAGATTACTAATCTGTGCTACAGTTCAGGTTACAGAAGATACGGGTGAGGGAGACAGATTACAAGCGGATTTTAATGTACGAAGCAAGATTGCTATTTTTTTTTCTGAAATAATAGCCGAGCAATAGTTTTGATAAAATGTTGCCGCCGGTTAAAGCTATAAAGTAATATACAAATAATTGCCATGTTGGAATATCATAAGAGGTTTGGTCAATGAATAATGAAATAAAGTTGAAAATAAGCATTGATAATAAGGAAGCCATAGCAAGTCTCCAATTAACAGATGAAAATATAAAAGAAATATATAAAAGTTTCAAGTATGGCAAGCAGGAAGTGAATGGACTTACAACTACAATTTCACAGTGTGTATCCGTTGAATTACCCACATTCCCGATTCAATATGAGAGGAAGGTTTTCAAACCGCAGAAAATCGATTATGATTTATATAAAATACGAGTCAGATAAGATTCATAGAAGTGTAAAGTTATATTATTTCTAGACACGTCTTCAGTTTGATATTTATGGAGGTTTATTAGTGCGGCATTTTGTCATTGTTACAATAATAACCGCTAATAAATCAGCGATAAAACGGTTATAAAAGGTGTGCCAAAGTCGTGCAAATCTGTGTCAAGATGTGTGAGAAGTTATAAATAATAACAATTAAGCAAAACTTTTTTCTAATGGTTATCATCAGAAATTTCTTTAAAATCAGGAATCAATATCATTCTTCAGCTTTTACAAGAATTATAAATTCTACCTTGTGATATTCATGATTTGTTTATGCATCAGCCTTGCAGAGTGTTTTAATTGTTCCGCAGGGCAGTGATTAATATATTTTGAATTAAGTGGATTTAAATTTATATTTCAAGGGAAATTCAAATCAATTTCACAGGCACATGAAATTAATATTTGCAATAATATTTTTGTTTGTCTTTTCGCATTGTTCTACTTGTAATTGCGGAAAGGGAAAAAATAGTCAGTCATCCGATGCAGGCTATGAGAATCTGCAAAAGATTTCAAAGGAGAAGTACGGTGATGCATTTGTGATGAATGCAAATGAATCAAAAGATTTGTATCTCGTTACTGATTTTATGAAATCTGCAACTGAACTAAGTATAAAATTTTTTGTTTATAACATCAAAAGCGGAAAGATTGTGCTTGAGGATTTTATCAGTTCAGGCTCGGTAAAATGGGCGGATAAATATTTGCTTGATGTTCAGATTCATCCGGGCACTATACAAAAGAATAATCCCAAAACAGATATCGGATATTTTTACAACTTTGAAACAAATCAAAAAATAACCAAATAAACCGGAGTAACATTATGAAAAAAAATGCTTCTTCTTTTTTACTGCTGACTTTAGGACTTCTGATCACAATAATTCTTTTTGATTACAGCAGTCTATATTCTCAGGCAGTAAAAAAAGAAAAAATTAAATACGGGGAATCTAAATCTATTGTCAGTCAGAGACCCAATAAATTCACTAAGTTTTTAAAAAGCAGAGTTGATGAGGGGAAAGAGAAATTTGATGAACCTCAGATGTTTGCTTTAATCAACAGGTTGATGCGCACTAAAGATGGGTCTGCAGCTCCAACTTATAAACCGAATTATAAGATGACTGAGTTGATGAAATTAAAGCAGAACAGTTTTTCAATGAAGAAAACACAATCTTTGAATTGGGTTGAAAGAGGACCGGGAAATGTTGGCGGTAGAACGAGGGGAATTGTTGTTGACCCTGGTGATCCGACAAAAAACACATGGTATGTTGGTA
>RCNQ01000350.1 GCA_003731675.1 Bacteroidetes/Chlorobi group bacterium ChocPot_Mid | reverse complement strand
AAGCAAATAGTTATTTGGTTTATATTCCTGCCCAACATTATGGGAACCCTTTGCCGCCATAGGTACTGCTGAGACACCAGCTGAACCAATTAATGGATTTACCTTTCCTTTCGTAACAATGTACATTAATTTACCAAGTAATAACCCGCCAATGGTTGAAAATCCAAATGCAATTACACCTAATCCGATAATTTTAATAGTTTCAATTTTTAGAAAATTCTCAGCAGACATCGTTAAGCCAACACATACACCAAGAAAGAAAGTAACAATATTTATTAATTCATTTTGAGCCATGTTTGATAATCTTTCTACAACACCGCTCTCTTTCAACAAATTACCCCCCATTAACATAGCCAATAAAGGAGCCGCTGGTGGTACTATTAATGTACCAAAAACGATTATTATGATAGGGAAAATAATTTTTATTTTTTTTGATACTTTCTTAGGTGTTTCCATTACTACCATTCTCTCTTTTTGTGTCGTGAGTAATCTCATCAATGGTGGTTGGATTAAGGGTACAAGAGCCATATATGAGTATGCTGCTACAGCTATAGGACCTAAAAGATGTGGTGCAAGTTTCAAAGTCAGATAAATAGCTGTCGGACCATCTGCTCCTCCGATTATACCTATTGCTGAAGCTTCATTCAAGTTAAAACCCAGTACAACTGCAATGAATAGAGCGACAAATACACCGAATTGTGCCGCCGCTCCCAAAAGAAAAGTTTTGGGGTTGGCTAAAAGCGGTCCAAAGTCAGTCATAGCACCTATACCAAGAAATATTAATGGAGGGAAAATCTCTAACTCTATTCCTTTTGATATGTAATAAAAAAGACCTCCGATTTGGTCATTAAGTGGTGGTGTCAGTAAACCACTGTTCGGTAGATTAGCTAAAAAAGCTCCAAACCCAATTGGTAGTAAAAGCAATGGCTCAAAACCTTTTTTAATTGCAAGATACATCATTATACACGAAATCACCATCATAATGATTTGTTCCCACCGGAGTTGCCAAAATCCCATTCCGTCAAAGAAACTTTGAAAAAATTCAAGCATCGTTTCCTCTATTCATATTTTAATAATAATTGCCCGGCTTCGATTTTATCACCTACTTTAACTTGAATGGAACTGATTTTCCCGTCTCTCGGAGATGATATGTCTGTTTTCATCTTCATTGATTCCAAAACAAAAAGTCTGTCATGCTCTTTTACAGAATCACCTTCTTTTATTAAAATTTCTAATATAATACCATTTATCGGTGATGACAAACTCTTGATGTCTGATTCCATCTTCTTTTGTGTTACTTTTTTTATTTGTGAACTCATCAAGGCATTAGTTTGAATATTACTATAATTTTCCTGACGTTTCGGAGTAGGTATATTCTGTCCACCGAACAAATATGGAGATTGCTCATCGTCTTCATAAACTTCAACTTCAACATCAAAGCGAATACCATTTACTGTTACATGCATTTTTTTCATTTTCGATTTCCTCTATTATTTTCAATTTATTTCTTAATTATGTTATGTGAACCCATCACTATCATTCTTCCTGTCTCTGACCATGATGTTTCCGTTTGTGAAAGCTACTTAATTTTTTTGACAACAATTGGCTTCTTGATAACCTCATATACAGCTGCAGAAATAACAGCAACTATTTCAGGAGATAATTTTAAATCATTTTTTTCTTCATTAATCAATGGAGTCAATTTTTTTTGCACCCTGATGGAATTCAGCTTATTATCAATAAACTGCAATATCATTATGATAATATAAAAGAAAAATAATGATGAAAATACAGCAGATATGCCTACCAGCATTACTACTAAAGATTCTGACAATTTATCCCACATAATTTACCTCATTATAATGGAATTAAACCATGCTTCTTGGCTGGTCTTAATTCTCTTTTGTTCCTTAAAGATTCCAATGATATCGAAAGAAAATGTCTTGTTTGCTTTGGTTCAATAATACTGTCAACCATTCCTTCTGCTGCAGCAGGATAAGGACTTGCAAATTCCTCTCTGTATTTTTCAATTAACTCTTTTCGTTTTGCAATAGGGTCATTTGAATTCTTAATTTCATCTTTGAACAATACTGATACTGCTCCTTCAGCTCCCATGACTGCAATTTCTGCTGTTGGCCATGCAGCTACCCTGTCTTCTGCAATTTCTGCTGTTGGCCATGCAGCTACCCTGTCTGCTCCTAACGATTTTGCACTCATCGCAAGATAAGCACCACCATAAGCTTTTCTTAAAACAACTGTTACTTTTGGTACTGTTGCTGCAGAAAAAGCAAACAACATTTTTGCACCATGCCTTATAATTCCACCAAATTCCTGTTCTACCCCTGGTAAAAATCCCGGCACATCAACAAATGATACTAAAGGGATATTAAAAGCATTGCAAAATCTTATAAATCTTGCTGCTTTGTCTGAAGCATTGATATCTATTGCTCCAAATTTTTGGATTGGTTGGTTTGCTATTATTCCAACTACCCTGCCATTCAATCTTGCAAATGTTATTATCATATTTCTTGCAAAATGTGGTTGTACCTCAAAGAATGAATCAGGGTCAAAAATTCTCATCAACACGTCCCACATATTGTATGGGTCTCTTGGGTCATCTGGTATGATGTGATTCAAAGTTTCATCTTCCATAATGACAATTTCTCCATCACCAACCATCGGTGGGTCTTGTGTATTATTTGAAGGCAGATATGACAGCAACCTTTGGCATATCTCAATTGCATCAGCATCATCTCTTGCAATGAAATGAATGTTGCCGGTTATTGTCGCCTGAGTCATTGCCACACCAAGCTCTTCTGCAGATATCTGTTCTCCTGTTGCCTCTTTAATAACCTGCGGACCTGCAATAAAAAGTTGTCCTGTTTTATCAACCATGATTATAAAATCCATCAAAGCAGGAGAATATGCCGCTCCACCGGCACAAGGTCCCGCTATTATTGAAATCTGAGGTACTACACCTGATAATAATGTATTGTAATAAAAAATTTTACCATAACCTCTTAAAGATAGTACTCCTTCCTGAATCCTTGCTCCGCCACTATCATTAATCGAGATAAATGGTGTGCCATTTTTTAATGCCATATTCATTACCTCGCATATTTTCCAAGCATGTTGTTCACCAACTGAACCACCCATTACAGTGAAATCTTGTGAAGCAGAATGTATCAATCTTCCATTAATTGAACCTAAAGCCGTAACAACACCATCTCCGGGCAAATGCTTACCAGCCATTCCGAAAGATGTAGAAGTATGCTCTGCAAAAGTATAAAGCTCATCATACCAACCACTATCATAGAGTAAGTGCAATCTTTCACGGGCAGTCATTTTCCCCTGCTCGTGCTGAAGTTTTATCTTTGTCTCATCCAATCCTTTCAGATACTGAGATTTTCTTTGCCTCATCTCCGAAATTTTTTTCTCAACACTTTTCATATAAAATTTCTCATAATAAATTCAAACAATAAACATTTTTTCTTGCTTTGCAAAATGCAAAATACAAAATTGCAAAGAATTTCAAACCAATACACATTTATCCAAAAATATATATTCCAATTAATTAATAATTTTAAAACAACTTACTTTATTGCATTCAAATATATGGGACTTAGCAAAACAACATAATGATTACTGCTGAATGAGGAAAAACCAAAAAAAATTGATAAAAACAAACCTCAAAAAACACCTTTGTGTTTATCAACAAAATCAAAAATTATTTTTCACAATATTTTTTAAATTTGCATTTAGTGAATGAATTAATTATAAGGAAACTACTGATTATTTCAAAAATAAAGTGTTAATAAATTGTCCTAATATTAAAAATTAATATGGAAAAAATAGTAAAAATAAAATATAAAAACGAC
>RCNQ01000349.1 GCA_003731675.1 Bacteroidetes/Chlorobi group bacterium ChocPot_Mid | reverse complement strand
ACTCTGGGTTAATCGATGCTAATAATGTTACATTTAATAATGGAAAAATTTATTTGAATAGTTCTACATCAGGATCTTTTTCTAATTGTGCGTTACAAAACACCCCCTTATATATTAGACATAATTCATTATTAGTAATTTCTAAATCGAATTTTGATTTATTCTCTTCTGTTAATAATAGTTCATTAAAGAATGTTGATGCAAGAAACAACTTTTGGGGTGATCCAACTGGTCCAAAACACTCCACAAATCCTAATGGCTATGGAACTCCTATAAGCGATAAAGTTGATTATATCCCTTTTGCAACAACTCCATTTGATATAACTGTCGGGATTGAAGAAATTAGTAAAAATATCCCTTTTGATTTTTCATTAAACCAAAATTACCCAAATCCATTCAACCCAACTACAACAATAAGTTATTCTATACCTAAAGAAAGTTTTGTTACAATTAAGATTTATGATGTATTAGGAAAAGAAGTCGCAACACTTGTCGATGAATTTCAAAAACCTGGAACTTATAATTATCAATTATCAATTGGCAATTATCAATTATCAAGCGGTGTCTATTTCTACAAAATGGATGCAGGGAATTTTAGTGAGACTAAGAAATTAATTCTTTTGAAGTAAAAGTTGTTAATGAAAAATCTTTAAAAATTAGGCTGGATTATGTTGCTTAACAAATAAAATGTCAGCAGACATACTTCTAAAAGCAAGTTATCTGCTTGTAGTTTATTAATAGTAAAACATAAATGTAATTGCATTTTGTCTAATATATAATACAAGTTATCATTAATTATTTTTTTTGGAGAAAATTATGAAAAAAATATCCATTCTTTCGCTTTTATTTTTATTGTTTTTAGTGGTTAGTTGTGGTGTCAATAAAAGTGTATTAAAACAAACATCTTATGCTGACACCCACAAACCAAATGAAGATATAACTTTGGTAATTCCTTTACCAAAAGTTGAACGTGTGAATAATATAGAACAAACACAAACTAAAGGTGGGGTCTCTGTTTCTTGCGAGTTAGTTCCTTTTGAATACTCAATTCAAGAAGAAAGTCACAGTCAAGTAACTTACGCTGACCCAAATTCTCCCGGGTATGATGTATACGAAATTAAAAAAACTCCTGTTTACAAAATAGAACCAGAAAATATTCAATTCAAAATAAAAGTTCGTAACAACCAAGATCGGGTTTTAAAGCTATCTGATGTGCCTATAATCTTAATAGTTGACGGAATTCAAACATCTATCCCTTCCGAACGCTTGGTTGAATGGCAGAATTCTTTAATTGTTAAGGGATTTGAAAAAGAGTTCTCTGTAATTGGTCCTAAGATTAATCAAATCTTAAATTCAAATATAGTTTATATAGCAGCACACGATATACCTGTTTCCTATGATAAAGCAGGTAATATCACAAGAAAAGAAAATTTTGAATGGCAATTCAGTATTAAAAAAGAAGAAATAAAACAAAATGCAACAATAGTTTATGATTATAAGAAATCGCCTATATATAAAGAAAGTTGTACTTCTTGTAATGGTAAAGGTTACCATGAAAGTATTGTACAGTGTTCAGTATGTAAAGGCAGTGGTGTTGTTAAAAAAAAGGGTAAAAATGTTGAGTGTGATAATTGTAATGGTCATGGGAAGGTATTAGTTAGAGAAGAATGTGAAAATTGTAATGGATATGGAGTTTTATATTATCCAAAATCTCCCAAACCTCCTATTGCTAAAGAAGAAATTTGGACTGGTTGGGAAGTAACAGTAAAAACCAATCCTCCTGGAGCAATGATTAGCGTTGTTGATGTTAATAATGGCACGTATAAAAAAGTAGGGACTAGCAATATTAAGGTTAAATGGTATACTTCGTCATTAAATTCATACCCAATTGTTGTTGAATATCAGGATAAATCAGTAAAAGTTTTGCCATTTGCAAAAGATGGTAAAGAATTAGATAATATTGTTGTTGACTTTTTATCTAAATCAGAACCAGTTGTCAAAATCGGGAAAAAAGTAGAAAGTACAAATAAAGAAAAAGAATTGGATCAAGCTAACGAAACTATATCTATGCAGAAAGAAAAATTAGTTAATAACTCTGTATCTAAAAAAACAAGTGGTAATAATGAGACCGATGAGGTATATTTTGTAGCGGTTGAAGAAATGCCTGAGCCAATTGGTGGGATTGAAGGTATTCAAGAAAGAATTATATATCCCGAAAGTGCGAAACGTGCCGGTATTCAGGGGAAAATTTTTTTAAAAGCTTATCTTAATGAAAAAGGAGAGATCGATAAAGTTGAATTAATCAGAGGTATTGATAAAGAATGTGATGAGATGGCAATAAAGACAGTTAAGGAAACAAAATTTAAACCGGGTAAACAGAAAGGTAAATTTGTTAAAACTCAGTTAACCATACCTATTGTGTTCAAGCTGTAATGAATAAAATTTATATCACTGTTAACTGATAAAAATTTAAGAAGGTTTTCTTATAAGAAAAAATTCGTCAGTAAGAATTTGCCTGTTTCAGTCAGGCTTCTACATCCGTCTCCATCATCCATCTACTAATGCAGACGGATGTAGGATCAGTGTGACGTAAAAATTTTCTTTTTAGATTGCTATCTATATCGTAATTTGAGTGTAGACAAAAACAAGCAAGATATCATTGTTTTTTCTTTTCCAACACTTTATACCGATTTGTTTACTTTCGTTCCACCACAATTTTGAATAAACAATCTGACTCGCTATTTTAACTCATCAATTAATTCGGGATTTTTTTCGATGTCAAAATTACCAAATACAGGAACCAGCATATTTGCAGTTATGACCGCAATTGCTGCGGAATACAAAGCGATTAATCTTTCACAGGGGTTCCCAAATTTTAATCCTCCTTCAAAACTAATTGACCTTGTTTATCACTTCATGAAATCAGGTGAAAATCAATATGCACCAATGACCGGAACTTATCAGGTCAGAAATTCTATTGCCAATAAAATTAAAAAATATTCCGGTGCTAATTATGATGTCAATGAAGAAATAACTCTGACTGCAGGCGGAACTCAAGCTCTGTTTACAGCAATCACCTCATTTGTAGGTAAAGGCGATGAAGTTATTTTATTTGAACCGGCTTATGATTCATATCTGCCTTCAGTAATTTTAAATGGCGGTATTCCCGTTCCCGTTCAGTTAAAAGGAAATGATTTTCATATTGACTGGAATGAAGTGAATGATAAGATTTCGCCAAAGACAAAAATGATAATTATCAATTCGCCCCATAATCCGAGCGGCTCTGTGTTGAATGAAAAAGATATTTCTGCATTAAAATACATTGCAGAAAAACATAACATAATTATTCTGAGTGATGAAGTTTACGAACATATTATTTTTGATGGCAGGGAACATCATTCAGTAACAAAATATCCCGAACTTGCAGCAAAATCAATTGTGGTTTATTCATTTGGAAAAACATATCACACAACTGGCTGGAAAATGGGATATGTTCTTGCACCAAAAAATCTGATGAGTGAATTCAGAAAAGTTCATCAGTTTAATGTTTTCACCGTGAATACGCCTGTGCAGCTTGCATTTGCTGAAATGATGAAAGATGAAGAACATTTTCTTTCACTTAGTAATTTTTATCAGGAAAAGAGAGATTATTTTTTGCGAATTATAAAAAACTCGGAATTTACTTTCGAACCTTCATCCGGCACATACTTTCAACTTCTGGATTATTCAACAATATCAGATGAAAACGATTCCGATTTTTCAGTCAGACTTGTAAAAGAATTCGGTGTGGCAGTAATTCCGCTTACACCTTTTTATTCGATGCTAAATGACAGAAAACTAATCCGGATATGTTTTGCCAAAACAAATGATGTGCTTGAACAGGCAGCAGAAAGACTTATGAAAGTAAAATGAAATTATTTGTCAGTTTGCTAAAGCCAACTGCAATAAAGAAAAATTTAATAATAAGAAAAAGCAAAAAATATATTCTTGATTTATCTATAAAAATGATGTGAATAAATATTGCAATCAGCTTCAGTTGACTAAATAAAATAATGAGGCTAAAGACTTTTGCAAACTTTGAAATTATTTGTCAGTTTGCTAAAGCCAACTGGAATAATTAGACTTAATTATTATTGCAGTTCACTTTAGTGAACTGAAAAAAGAACAATTAAAATATTTTGGCTTCAGCCACATAAAAAACAAGGAATTAGGCTAAAGCCTTTTTATTTATTTTTTATATTTAGCTATCAGTTAACTAAAGCCAATAGCAATAAAATTTTATAATAAGAAAAAGCAAAAAATATATTCTTGCATTAGCTATAAAAATGATGTGAATAAATATTGCAGTCAGCTTCAGCTGACTGAATAAAATAGAGAAAAATATACTTTGGCTTTAGCCACATAAAAAAGGAGGCGCAAATGAGTTGGGTAAGAATCTGGATTCATCTGGTTTTTTCAACTAAAAACAGAGAACCATATTTAACCTCAAAAGAACTTAGAGAAAGAGTCTTACAACACATTAAAGAAAATGCAAGTACAAAAGAAGTTTGGCTTGATATAGTCAATGGCTATCAAGAACATATTCATTGTTTAATCTCACTCAGTAAAGATCAATCAATAAGTAAAATTGCTCAGTTAATTAAAGGAGAATCATCTCATTGGATAAATGAAAATCAACTGACAAAAACAAAATTCATCTGGCAGGATGATTATTGGGCAGTAAGTGTAAGTGAAAGTCACATTGATTCAATTAGAAAATATATTAAGAATCAGGAAGAACATCACAGGGTAAAATCATTTACAGAAGAAGTCGATGAATTTATGAAAAAATATGGTTGGCAATTTATTAAATGAGGCTAAAGCCAACTGCAATAAAAATTTATAATAAGAAAAAGAAAAAAATATATTCTTATTTCAGCTATAAAATAGAATTGAATAAATATTGCAGTCAGCTTCA
>RCNQ01000081.1 GCA_003731675.1 Bacteroidetes/Chlorobi group bacterium ChocPot_Mid | reverse complement strand
GAAGCAATTAGACAAAATATCGTTAAATCTCCTGTACTACCTGACGAAGCCTCCAGAGCCAAACTACACGAACAAAATTCTACGAAGTTTACAGAACGTTATAGAGAATATATTGAACTTGGTTTTCAGGAATGGCAAAAACAATATAATGAACTTAAAAGCAAAACTATTCCGATATTGTTTATTATGACCAATGACACTAAGGAAGCCGATGAAACTAAAGATTATCTGGAACTCAATTACCCGGAACTAAAAAATTCAGTTTTAGTTATTCATACTAATAAGAGTGGCGAAGTTACAGAGAGTACCAAAGATAAAAGAAGTAAAGAAGAACTTGAAGAATTGCGTAAAGCCGCAGATTCGATTGATAAAGAAAGTTCGCCATATAAAGCTGTTGTTTCAGTTATGATGTTAAGAGAAGGTTGGGACGTCCGCAATGTTATGACTATCGTTGGATTGAGACCGTATAAATCGGCTGCAAAGATTCTACCTGAACAAACGTTGGGTCGTGGTTTACGAAAAATGTTCCCTACTGAAAATTTAAAAGAAGAATTGGTAGTGGTCGGAACGCCTGCATTTATTGAGTTTGTAGAATCTATCAAAACAGAAGGTGTCGATTTCGATTATCGTCCAATGGATTCAAATAGCAAATCGAAAAATCCATTGATTATTGAAGTTGATACAGACAATAAAAAGAAAGATTTAGATAAATTAGATATTCAGTTGCCGATACTTTCACCGAGGATTTATCGGGAATACAAAAATTTAGAAGATATTGATGTAAACAAGTTGGATTTCACAACAGTTAAACTTAAAACCTTTACGGCACAAGAACTAAAAGAAATAATTTTCAATGATATTGATGGAATTTTTTCTCATAAGATTGAATTGCAGGATTCCGTGCCGGATTACCGTAGTGTTGTTGGTTTCTTTACTCAATCCATTTTAAAGGAATCAAGATTGGTAAGCGGTTTTAATATTCTCTATCCGAAAGTTGAAACATTTATTAAATGTAAGTTGTTCGGAAAAGTTGTTAACTTGGAAGATGCGCAGATATTAAGAAATTTATCGGAAATTGAAGCCAAAAACACACTGTTTACAGCTTTCAAAAAGGCAATTAATAGCCTAACAATTCAAGATAAAGGTTCTGCGAAAATCAAGAGCTACATTTCATTGAAAAAAGCTAAGCCTATTGTTGTTGATAATCAAGAATATCTGAAACCGATAAAAAGTATTTTCAATAAAATTATCGGTGATAGTAGATTTGAACTCGAATTTTCGGCATTTCTCGAAAATAGCCAAGATATTATTTCCTTTGCAAAGAACTACCAAAGCCTTAATTTCAAAATTGAGTATCAGGGAGTAGATGGTAATTTGCACGATTTTTACCCTGACTTTTTTGTTAAGAAAACCGAAAAGGAAATTTTCATTATTGAAACTAAAGGTCGGGAAGATTTAGACGACATTAGGAAAATTACAAGATTAGGTACTTGGTGTGTTGATATAAACAATGCCCAACCTGAGATTAAATACAAGCCGTTGTATATTAAACAAGAAGTTTGGGAAAAGTACATGAAGCAATCCAGCTTTAAGAAGTTTCAGGATTTAGAACAAGTATTTGCTATCAAAGCTGAAAGGTAATTGCTAATGAAAAAGAATCCCAACTATCCTTTGAGGCATCTATCTATCCGAGTACCATGGCATGATAATAAATGGAATGGAACAATTTGTCAGAATCCATCAAATAATGGAGCATGTTTAATTTTAAAGAATTGTGCTGAGAAAAGAAAAGATGATATAGAAGTACAAAATGCAGGGCAATCCTTAGAAAATTTAAGTCAAGATAAATATCCTGTTTGTGTAGGTGAAAGAGCAACATTTATGGCTGATTTCAATTTTGACAAGTTAATTAAGCATCCATACGTCGAAACCTCGCCCGATACTCATGGTCATTTTAAAGATACACGAATTTTATTCCCGAAATACAGTGCTCCTGCTGTTCCATACCTTTGGTTAATGAAAAATGAGATTGAAACAGTTGTTAAACAATATGATTTAGATTATAACCAAGCAAGAGAGCCAAAATTAAACTTTAATACTAATTGGCTTCAACAATTCGATAATCATAAAGTTATGCTCGACACTTTTTTCGAGCATTTAGAAATAAACAATTCACTTGTATTTTTTTACGCAAAAAGAGTTCCTTTTATTGAAAGCTCTCAAAGGGTATTAGTTGGAGTTGGGAAAATAAATCAAATTGATGATGGATTGGAATACGATTATCGCTCTAAAGGTGGTTTAAGGTCAATGATTTGGGAACGCATGGTACATCATAGCATAAGACCTAATAATGAAGACGGTTTTCTTTTGCCATATCATGATGCACTTATTTATTCTCTGGATAATCCTGACTTTGACCCAGCTGAATTGGCAGTTTTAGTACCTGATGATAAAAGGCTCGAATTTTCCTTTGCCACAGAACATGTAACAAATGATAGTGCCATTCAACTTCTACTTGAATGTGTTAATTCAATCGAAAAAGCAAAAGAATTTAATATCGGAAGTAATCATGACAGTATTACAGCATGGATTCATAAAGAAATAAACAGAATTGAAAAATTAAGAGGGAATTATCCGGGGTTGGGTTCAGCACTAACCGCCTTTGGAATAGATAAAGGTCATTTTGTTGCACAAGCTATTTTGAATCAACTTGGTGAAGATGAAAATCCATGGGATTTAATAGAGTTAATGTTTAACGAACCAACTAAAGTTTTACCAAAGAACTTAGTCGAATTTATAACACTAACCTATCAAAAGGTATGGAAACTTTATAATAAAAATAAAAAAGATAGAATTGCATTATTGCAATTAATTAGTAGATTTGAAATTAGTATTGAGCAAGCTAAACTATTGTATGTAAGTGAGGAAAGAGAACAAATTGTCGAAAGTATTAGTGATAAAGAAATACTTGCAAATCCATATCTAATTTATGAAATTTTAAATAAAACTCAATTCAGAGTTAGTTTCTGGACTATTGATATTGGTTTAATGAATAAATCCAAATCAATTTTACTACCAGAAATTTCTAATATAAATGACTCTGTTGATAGTAGAAGAATAAGAGCCTTAACAATTCAGCAATTAGAATTTGGAAGTTTACAAGGGCATTCACTGAAATCCAGAGATGACCTTGTTAGAGAAATTAGGAATTTAAAGTTAATTGTTCCATGTAATGTTGATGGAACTATATTTGAAATTTCTGAAGAAGATTTTATTGGGGTAATAGATAATACTTTACTTAAAAATGGGAAACCAGCCTATCAACTTAATAGAATTACTGAAGTAGATGAAATCATTAGGAACAAAGTAACAGAGTTGTTGTCAGGTGAAAGACATAATATTAATATAAATTGGAAAGTATTACTGGACAAAGAATTTGATATTAATGATGTTATAAATGACGAAAACGAAAAAAAAGCAAGAGAAGAAAAAGCGGTCGTATTAAAAGAATTAGCAGATTCAAGAATTTCTGTTTTGTTAGGCGCTGCCGGAACAGGTAAAACCACTCTTTTAAATATACTTTGTAATCAGGATATTATTAGAAAAGGTGGTGTTTTGTTTTTAGCTCCAACGGGAAAAGCAAGAGTTAGAATGCAACAAGCAACTAAAGTTGCTAATATTAGAGCTTTTACAATTGCACAATTTCTTTACAAGTTTAAAAGATACAATATTAATTTGCAATCCTACGAAATATTAAACGAAGATTTTTGCCAGGAATTTGAAACAGTCATTGTTGATGAATCTTCTATGTTGACAGAAGAAATGTTAGGGTCAATTTTAAATTGTCTCGAAGGAGTAAATCGTTTAATTTTAGTAGGCGACCATCGACAATTGCCTCCAATAGGTACTGGGAGACCATTTGTTGATATTATCAATAAATTAAAACCTGAAAACACTGACTATATTTTTCCAAAAGTTTCAAAAGGCTATGCTGAATTAACTATAAGAAGAAGACACAAAGGAACAAATAGGCACGATATAGCTTTTGCAGAATTATTCAGTGGTAACAGAATTGAACCTGGAGAAGATAAAATTTTCGAGGAATTACTCATCAATCCTAATCAGAAGCACATTCACCTTGTCAAATGGAAAAATGAAGTTGATTTTTTAACATCTTTAAATGATAAAATTATTGAGAATTTGAATTTAAATTCGATTGAAGACAAACATAATTTCGATTTATCATTGGGTGGTTCGTCAGTAAATGGTGGTTTGGTTTATTTTAATAAAGGTGCTGCTGAGAAAATTGAAAATTGGCAAATATTAACTCCTGTAAGAGAAAGGCTCTGGGGAACAAAATCATTAAATAGGCACATACATAAAACTTTTAAAAGTGATACCATTGAATACTCTTATACCAAGTTCAAATTACCTAAACCAATGGGAATTGAACAAATCGTTTATGGAGACAAAGTCATAAATGTTGCAAATCAGAGCCGTTATATAAAAACAGTCTATCCTCAAGATGGTGATAATTATCTGGCAAACGGTGAAATAGGTATTGTAATTGGACAATTTAAAAATAAATTTCATACTTTTAGTGGAAGACCACAAAATATTGAAATTGAATTTTCAACACAAAGAGGTTATAAATATTCGTTTAACCATAGAGATTTTGGAGAAGAATCTGAAACATCTATAGAATTGGCTTATGCACTAACTATCCATAAGTCTCAGGGAAGTGAGTTTGGATTAACTTTCGTAATTATTCCTAATCCATGCTTTATTTTGTCAAGGGAATTAATTTACACTGCTCTTACAAGACAGAAGGACAAGGTCATAGTATTGTACCAAGATGATTTACTTTCTTTAAGAAGATATAGTTCCGATTTATATTCAGAAACACTACAACGTCTTACAAATCTATTTGAAGCACCTACACCAAGAGAAATACAGGGTAAGTTCTTAGAAGAAGGATTGATTCACGTTTCGAGCGATAACAAATTATTTAGGTCGAAATCCGAATTGATTATTTACGAACAGCTTAAGAAGTTCGGTTTAAAACCTATATATGAGAAAGAGCTTACTATTGACAATGTTACAAAATATCCGGATTTTACAATTGAAGTTTCTTCAAAAGGTAGAATTTACTATTGGGAACATTGCGGTTTATTATTGGATAGCGAATATAAAAAACGTTGGGAAGAAAAGTTAGTTTGGTATAAGAAAAACGAAATTCTACCAATTGACGAAGGTGTCGGTAGTAATGGCACATTAATAATTACGAATGATTCAAAGAATAAAGGAATTTCGATACCAGAAATTGAAACAATTATTCAGCTAATAAAATGAGACATAGAAGAACACCAATAGCAACTTCTTTATTAAAGAACTCGAAAGCCACAATATTCGCTGCAATTGAGATTCATAACAAACCTGTTTTTCCTTACAGGTATGAAGTTTGCGTCTTGTTGGTTATAAATGCTTGGGAACTTTTATTAAAAGCCTATATTTATAAATTTCATCATAAAGTTAAACTTTTTAAAAAAGATGGTACTACTAAAATTTTTCCTGAATGTTTGGAATTTGCACGTTCTCAATTAGGAAATTCCTTTGCTCCGGTGTACGAGAGCATCATTAATCTTTATGATTATCGGTGTAAGGTCGCACATTTTTATTCAGACAATATTGATGTAATCTTGTATTCGTTGCTGACAAAGAATATCAAATATTATTCAGATTTTCTTTTGAATCATTTTCACCTTGATTTAGCTTCAGAATCGAATATGATTTTATTACCTATTGGATTTAAAAAACCATTTTCACCTGTTGAATTTCTTACGAATCAATCAGCTTTATCCGGAGCATCTAAAGAAACAATTAAGTTTATTCAACAATTGGTAGATTCTACAAATAGTTTAAATGATTTAGGTATTGAAGAAACTATTTTTGTTGATTTCAGAATGAATTTAGTAAACGAAAACCGAACAAAAAATGCTGATATAATCGCTGCTATAAAGAGTTCAACTACTTCAGAAAATGTAATTGTAGTTTCTAATTATTTACAAGGTAATATTAATCTAACTTCCGATAATAATGCCAAAAAATTTAAGATAGATGAAGAATCTATGTACAAAGAGCTATTTACTGAGGAATGGAGCGATGTCAAAAGATTTATTAAAGAACAATTGCCTGATATAAAAATGAATAAAGATTTCAATGTAGTAATGGCAAAGCTCAAAAAAGATTCCACTTTATGTAAAATGAGATATTTAAATGCCAAAGAAAATAAAGGTGTTAAAAAACCTTATTATTCAAAAGCCGTTTATGATGAATTAAGA
>RCNQ01000080.1 GCA_003731675.1 Bacteroidetes/Chlorobi group bacterium ChocPot_Mid | reverse complement strand
TTTTGAGAACCTTGTCAATTATGGCACTGGAACAAGAAAAAATATGCAGTTCCATGTTAATTCGAATGCAAGATATACCAATGAAGCTCGAATTATTGGAACACAAGATGCTTATCCTTATGGCAATTTGTTTGTTAATACTACTGGAGGTGGTGGTTCTTCATTAGCTCCTGAAGGTGCTGATGGAACTAATGGTATTGACGTTTATGTTGCGGGTAACTTTGAACTTAATAACAGATTACTGCTAATGGATAACGACGCAAACCCGAAAAATGGCAGTCAGGTTTTAGTAATGAAAAACGATGCAAAAACAGTTACATATCCTGATGACGCTGATGGTCAGGTCGAAGAAGTTGTTGGTTCATTCAGACATATTAAGACTGGTTCTTATATAGCCGGTACAGCTTTGACATTCAACAACAGAATGACAACTGTAAAATTGAATGATAACATTGCGGACGTTTCACAATTCACTGTCAGCATGTATCCGAATACTGCACCTGTGAATGCTGTTCCAACTCCTTCTGACTATGCCCTTGGACTTGATGTTAATAGAAGAACACGTTTGTCTTATACTCAAACAGGAACAGGTTGGACATTTGAATTTCAGTTAGGTTACCGCCAGGCAGAATTACCTGGAGGATTCTATGGAAATGCAACACAGATGAATACTTTAAGATTCAGGAAATATATTCACAACACTCAATCTGAGAAGTTAGCAACCGGACTTTCTTTAGGAAGAGTTATTACAGAAGTTGGAGGAAATGATAATTTGTTAGCAACTAGTCTGGCAGGAATTACAACTAATCCAAGCGCTTCATTAACTTCATCAATTATTGGTGATGGTACTGGTGCAACCGGATGGGATGAAGTATTCTTGCGTGGAGGTCCGACTTGGTTCATAACAATTCGCAACGGACGTTGGTCAAACCCAGCAACATGGGACGAAGGTGTTCAGCCAGGTCCAAACGACCTTTGCTTGGTTAGACATACAGTACATGCCGGTTGGGTAAGGGCAACTGATAACTTCCAGGTTAATGAAGATGTTCATTTAGGTACATTCGGAACTGATGAAAAAGAACTTGCTTCTTATATTCAAGTCTTTGGTGGAACAGTTAATGGTGTAGATTATGATGGAACTTTGATGTTCGGTAGCACAGACCCGTCAGCTGCTGCACCAAATAACGATAACACCAAGACGATGCAAAACCCAACATGGGGCTTAAGGTCAACAGCATTTACAACAACATGGAATTCACCATTTACAGCACAAGGTGGTACACAAGATGCTTCTGTTAGTGCTGGTGACATCTATATCACAGCTTTGAGGGGAACACCAGGAACAAATCTACCAACAAACTATGCAACTGCTACACAGGATGGATTTTCTGCAACAATAGGCATGGTCGGTGGTGTAGTCAACTTCTTAGGTTCAGATTTAACAGTTCCTGTAGAGTTTACAAACCACGGCTGGATAGTCAACGGTGGTGTAATCAATGTAGGTCCATAATTAATTTGAATTTAACATTTAATTATTATTTGAACTCCGGTCTTTCGGGACCGGGGTTCATTAATGTTAAAGAAATATGAGAAGACTAATACATATCGAAGTTTTTGTACTTATCCTCTTATTTTTCATAACTAATGAGAGCAATTCTCAATTAAATACACACAATGAAGTAATCAATCGCGGTGTCATTAATTTAAAAAAGCGAGTATTAGACCAAAAAGCCGGTTATATAGATAATGACAGCGGAAAGATAGTTGTTGATGCACCCACAACAATTATAATTCAGGATACAATTTTAGGAAGAGTTGATTATATTTTTAATCAAGGGATGGATGACCAGTACATACCCCAAATATTTTATTGGGATGTAAGGTTCACAGGAAATTCCCGAAAAAGGATGGTTGATTCAACAAAAATATTAACTTCAATGTCAAGATTTGTTTCAGATAGTGTAGTAAATCTTGATTTAAATTTAAAGAGTAGAATAAATATTGAAGGTTACATAACCCATCAAGGAAAAGTAAACTTCGGAATATCCAAAGGATTAGTCTCATTAGTAGGTCGGAATGCACAAGATATAGATGGTAAGGGATTATTTAAGGAACTTGAATTAAATAATAAAGAAGGAGCCGATGTAATAAATGGTGGAGGATTCAGGGTAAACACTTCTTTGGAATTAATCAAGGGAGAATTTAGAAACCTGGATACAAACAACTTCTTTATGTTAGGAGACTCTAAGATAATCAGGTGGAGTGGAGCCAGTCTTTTAAGTGAAGCAAAATGGGATAGTATGTATTCTGTCCATTACAAAGGGGATTCAGCAATAATTAGCGGTAATGAGATTCCGAAATCAGATACAACAGTAATTTTAGACCTAATAGTCGAAAACATAGGTGGATTGACACTGGACAGAAATGTTACTCACCACAGACAACTTGACCTTGGAACATTTATAAATACTGAACCGGATAGCAACAACCGATATGTACTAACGACGACATCGGATTTAGACCCAATATTCCGAACAGCCAACAGTGAAGTAATCGGGAGTTATCGTCGAACAAAGTTGAGGTATGATAATGTAGAAACTTACTTCAATAATAAATATACGTATGTATTGTTTGGTAATAGGGACAGTGCTGGCGGAGCAGTGGAAATGACAATGCGGGTAATGCCTAAAACATTTCCTAAGGAAGCATTAGCATTTATCAATACTAAAGTTGAAAGAGATATATTTATTTCAGCAAAAGATGCATCAGGTAACCCTGTAAGCCGTGGAATGAACTTTGTATTAGGTTATGGATGGCGACATATAATGTCAGACCCAACAAAACATGAAACAAACAATCTCAATATTCCTGATATAATATTGCAAAGATGGGATGGTACATTGTGGAAGGATAATAAAACATCAGAACAGCCACAAGTGGATTCAGATGGATGGGCTTATGCAAGAGCAACGAACGTAACTGAGTTGGGTCAATTTGCAATAGGAATAAGCGATGTTGCACAATTGGTGTTAAGAGCAAGAGCATTGATGGAGGGACCTTACAGATATGGTTCAATGGCAACAGATTTACAAAGACGAGGATTGATACCAAATAGACCACCTGATATATATCCATATAATTTGGACCCCAAAAGAGATTCAAATTATGCGAATATAATTGATACAGGAATTGTTGATTGGGTATTGATTGAGTTTCACAAAGACTCATTGAATTCAGGTGAAGTATATTACCGTTGTGCATTTATGAGAAATGATGGAACAATAGTAGATATTGATGGTACTTCAGCTGTCAGTATTGCACGGGGAGGCATGACTGAGGGTAAATATTATATAGGTATAAGACATAGAAATCATTTGCCAATCTTTTCGCAGAATTTTGCTGAGATATTCCCTGGTACAGAAAAACCAATATTGGATATGACTAAACCAGAGAATATATTTGGAGGGGCTTCGGCAATGAAACCGGTAGGTTTTGATTTGGATAATTCTTTGTTGTTTGGAATGGTAGCAGGAGATGTAGACGGTGACGGGATAATAACCGACAAAGATGATATATTTGGTAAAGTATTACAAAGAGATGATTTGCAAATTTGGGAAAAGAGGGATATCGAAGGATATTTGCCATGGGATGTAACTTTGAGTGGATACATACATACACGAGATATCAATTATAGCTGGAACAATCGCGGTCGAGCAGCAATAACACCTTAAAGTCGGGAATAAGATGAAAAAGATATATTTTTTTTTTATAATACTAATTTTCACACAGACAGCGTATTCACAATACTCTGATTCAATTGCAGCTATTGTTCGTGCTGATTCATTCTTGGGAGTGATGGGAGATACAATACGCTTTGAGTTAAAAATAATCAACACATCTGATAGACTAACAACAACTTCTTTCAGATGGGATAGATGGGCAAATACAACAATACAATTTGGCTTTACAGATTCTACATTCAGTTTTGATTCAACAGATTTTATTATTGAACAAGAAATAGACCCCAAAATTTCTAATAAAATAGATTTAGGAATATCGGGTTCATTGCTTCCTGAAAGATATTATTTAACCCCAAGGGTCTTTAATAATAGAATTAGCATTACAGTATTGGGACCTGAAAAATATGAGGATTGCATAGTTATAAATCAGGGAGATACACTGCATTTAGGTACTTTTTATTTTATTTCGAAGAATAGAGATATTCCTTTTAATACAATAAAATTTTCTGACACACCTGACCCTGACCCATATTTTTACTATCAGGCATTAGCCGCTAAAGTAAATAACGAAGTAAAGATACGAAACATCAAATGGTATAATCCTGATGACAATGTAGAATTGAATAACTCAGCATTAGGAACAAAAGTAAGGTATGAAATTGACTTGAATATGCCTCCAATGAAGGTGGATACATTCTATGTTGAATATGCAGGGCAAAAGAAAGATACACTGATATGGATAACTTCAAGCGAGCCAGTTCATAAAGGATTTATATTAAAGAGGAAATTGGTCCCTTACGGAACAAAGTACGAGGAGGACAAACAACCATTTAGTTTTGTTGTCGGCAGGTGGGATGCTATCAGAAAACCAACAGATACATTGTTAATAGGAAATATAACACACATGTATGGATATGATTATCGTTATGAGTTTGATACTGTGCCGTACAGAGATGAGAAATACTGCTATCAGTTGTCATATACCACATTGGAAGGAGATACAATTGCTCTTGATACTGCATGTATTGATATACCGGATGTGTTAATTTATTCAGCTAAAACAAATCCGAATCCGTTTTCGGAAACAACACAAATAGAGTTTCGGCTTGAAGAAGAATCAATAGTTAGTTGTATTGTATATGATATTGAGGGAAGAGTAGTTGCAAAAGTTTTTGAAAATATGAAACTGGGGGTAGGACTACATAAAGAATTCTCATTCCAGGCACAGGTTTTTGCTCCACAGGGGTTATATGATATTGTTATTTATGCTGTTCCGACAGAATCTATGCCAATTAAAAAAGGACGAGCAGTTATAAAAGCTCAGTTACTCAGGTAGTTCATCTAATCAGGTTATCAATCATATTCTGATTTCTTTAACAGAGTCATAAGGGACAATAATATTATTAATGTTAAAAAAAACTCCTTGTTTTGAAAAAATCATTTTTTTGATTCTACCAATTATGTATATAACACAATTATAAATTTCTTTATGATTTTCAGGATTATAGATTGTAAAAAAGTATTCACCTGCTGATACTTTTTTTCCTAAATTATCTATGCCATCCCAAACAAATTTCATTAGCTTTGAGCTGATTTTCGATGAAAAAACGATATTACCTTTTGAATCAGATAGATAAATCTCCAAGTTAGTTAGAGTCTCAGTTGTTTCAAAATATACCTCACATTTTTTTAAGCCATCAAAAAAAATACTTTTAGATTTAGCAATAACTTCTTTACCAATTAAACCACTAATTGCAGAATTAGAGAGCGATTGAGACAATAAAATATGCTCATCATCCAAATCATAATCAAATTTGGAAGTTGCAAAGTACTTGAGATTATGAAGTTTAATCAGCAGGTCAGCAAATGAGAGATTATCCATCAGACAATTCCATTGAATTTATTGCTTCATTCAAACTTTAATAACTTTCTAAGGGAATTATCTTTTACAATTACTAACATTTTTCCTCCGTGAATTTTCCAACATCTTGTTGTATTAATAAGTACAGAATTACAATTAAAGTGCCAGTATTCTGTTGAGAATTATTGAAGATTTTAACAATAATTGTGGATAATTAATAGCAAAATTATTGCTTCCTATATGCTTATTAAATAAGTACTTATCTATATTGAAAAATAATGAGGAATGATTTGAAGAAGTTCTGCTGAATTGTGTTGAAAATTTGTAAATAACTACTATATAAAATTAGTATAAAGTACTATAATAACAAATTATGTTATGGGAGTGCATTGGTTAATAATGTACACTTAATTAATTGAAGGATAATATTGAACATGGACATTGAATCCATGTTCAATATTTATTATAATTAGACTACATTTTAGAGTTGATTGCTTTTCTGCCTACGCAATAATACTCAAACCCAAGCTTTTCCATTTCATCAAGGTCATATAAGTTTCTTCCGTCAAAAATGATTGGCTCTTTCATTAAACTTTTCATTTTCAAAAAATCAGGACTTCTGAATAATGTCCATTCAGTAGCAATTACCAAAGCATCAGAGTTATTTAATGCAGTATAGAAATTTTCAGCATATTCAATTTTATTTCCATATCTTAACTTAGTGTTTTCCATTGCCTCTGGGTCATAAGCAACAATTTTAGCTCCAAATTCAAGAAGTATATCTATAATTCTGAAAGCAGGGGCTTCCCTTGTATCGTCAGTGTTGTGCTTGAAAGCTAATCCCCACAAAGCAAAAGTTTTATTACGAACATCATTATTAAAACGTTTCAGAATTTTTTCAGTAAATCTGACAATTTGTTTATTATTCACCTCGTAAGCTGCACGAACAATTGACAGCGGTGTTGCAGCTTCTTCAGTTGAGAATAATAACGCTCTCACATCCTTTGGAAAACAAGAACCTCCATAGCCAATTCCAGCGAATAAAAATTTCTTCCCAATACGACTGTCTGCTCCAATACCGAGTCTTATTTTCTCAATATCAGCACCTGTTTTTTCACAATAAGCTGATAAGTCATTCATAAATGATATCTTTGTTGCTAAAAATGAGTTAGCTGCATATTTAGTAATTTCAGCACTTTTTTCATCCATTATAATAATAGGGTTGCCTGTTCTTACAAATGGCTGGTATAAATCAGTCATTATTTCTTTAGTATAATCGCTTGAAGTTCCGATAACAACTCTTTCAGGTAATGTTGAGTCTTCGACAGCAAAACCCTCCCTCAAGAATTCGGGATTACTTGCAACTTCAAATTTTTCGGCTGGAAGATATTTTAAAAGAATGTTTCTAACTTTCTCAGCTGTTCCTACAGGTACAGTACTTTTATTAACAATAATCTTTTTCTCTTTAAAATTGTGGTTTTTTAATATTCTTCCTATTTCATTTGCAACGTCCATTACATGATGCAAATCGGCTGAGCCATCCTCATAAGGAGGAGTTGGTAAACATAAAAAGATTAATAAAGAATTTTGAACTGCATATTCAAGACTGGTTGTAAAATGTATTCTTTCTTCTTTGACATTTGTTTTGAGTAATCTTTCTAATCCTGGTTCGAAAATGGTGGGTATTCCTTGCTGGAGACTATTGATTTTTTCTTCTTCAACATCAACGCAAATTACATTGTTGCCTGTAGCTGCAAAGCAAGTTCCTGTTACTAATCCTACGTATCCTGTTCCAATAACACTGATATTATAAGCCATATTATTAATTCCCATATTGTAAAAAAATAAACAACAAAAATAACAATTAAGTGTTTAATTTATTGTTAATTTCCATTATTTTGTATAATTTTATGGAAAATTATTCTAAACATTTGTATATTTTAATTAATATAAAGGTGAAATATGAAAGTTACAGTTAAACAACTTAGTGATGATGAAATAAATAAAATGGGTATAAAAAAATGGCCTGTATGGACTAAAGAAGTGTCTGAATTTGATTGGTTTTATGATTCACAGGAGCAATGTCTTTTTCTTGAAGGAAAAGTCACAGTAAAAACAGAAAATGGTGACGTGAATATTGGAAAAGGAGATTTTGTGACATTCCCAAAAGGTCTGAAATGTACATGGAAAGTAATTGAACCTGTTAAAAAGCATTACAATTTTGATTAAATCCTTTTTAATACAGAAATTTTTTATTTTGATATTTCGTCCAAGAATATAGCTGATGATTTGATACCTCCATAAAAATTTTCTAATGAAAAGCTTTCATTCGGAGAATGTACATTATCATCAGGTAACCCGAAACCCATTAGTACCGGTGGAGCTTTTAAAACATTCTGAAAAATTTCGGTTATTGGAATAGAGCCACCTTCCCTCATAAAAACTACATCTTTATTGAAAGCTTTTTGTAAAGCATTGACAGCAGTTTTAATTTCGCGACTGTTAATGGGTACTAAAACAGGGTTTCCTCCATGAAGAAATTTAATTTCAACTTTAACTGTTGGTGGTATTAAAGTGCGTAAATATTTTTCAGTCTTTTTGGCAATATCAGAAGCTTTTTGATTAGGTACTAACCTCATTGATATTTTTGCTGTTGCTTTTGATGGCAAAACTGTTTTGGCACCCTCACCTGTATATCCGGAAATAATGCCATTGATATCCAGTGATGGTCTTGCCCATACTCTTTCTAAAGTAGAATAACCTAATTCACCATAAACTTCCTTAATACCCAGGTCTTGTTTGTAGTGTTTAATATTGAATGGTAGCTTTTTGAATTCCATTCTTTCCTGACCAGTCAATTCCAGGACATCATCATAAAATCCGGGAATAGTAATTCTTCCATACTCATCTTTTAGTTTAGATATTAATTTGCATAAAGCATTAGCAGGATTATCCACAGCACCACCAAAAGAGCCAGAATGCAAATCTCTGTTTGGTCCTGTCATAGTAATCTCAAAGAATGAAATACCTCTCAAACCATAACAAATTGTAGGCATTCCTTCAGCGAACCACTCAGTATCAGAAATAAGAGCTATATCGCATTTTAATAAATCTTGATTTTCTAAGATGAATTCTTCTAAATGACTGCTACCTGCTTCTTCTTCACCTTCAATCAATAATTTGACATTGCAAGGTAGCTGGGAATTAGTTCTCAGATATGATTCAATTGCTTTGATATGTGTGAAAAGTTGTCCTTTATCGTCAGCTGTTCCTCTTGCAAAAATTTTACCATTGCGAATTTCAGGTTGAAAAGGATGAGATTCCCACAGTTCGAGAGGGTCAACCGGTTGTACATCGTAATGCCCGTAAATTAAAACTGTTGGTTTGTCCGAACCTGCTTCTAACCATTCACTGAAAACTATTGGGTGACCTTTGGTTTGAATTATTTTACTGTTTTTTAATCCAATTTTTTGCAAATGTTCGACTAACCAATCAGCACACTTAATAATATCTGAGTTATAAGAAGTGTCACTACTGATACTTGGTATCTTTAAAAATTCGATTAATTCCTCAAGGAATTTGTTCTTGTTGCTTTCTATATATTCAAAGTAATTGTTCATATTAATTCAAAATTTGTAAATAAAATTTTTGCAAGTTACAAATTTCATGTTATAATTTATGATTTTTATTAAGAAAAAGAACATAGTAAAAATTATTAGAATTTAAATAATTTTGAAAATTTACAGAAATTATGATATCTTTTATTAAAAATATTCTAATTTTGAATATCAAATGGATAAGGATTGAATGAAAAATTATATTAAAACTACTCTTTTACTATTTATTATCGTAAATACGGTAATAATTAATTTATTTGCTCAAAGTAAAAATAATTATAGTTCATCTTTAATTCAAAGTGAAGAAAATAATTCATTCATAATAATCGGTGACACTCAAAGAGCATGCTTTGTTGAAATTGGGAAAGAGAAAAATGACGAAGTCAGACCTATGATTTTAAAAAAAATCGCTGATGAAAATCCCTCTTTTATAATTCATCTTGGGGATTTTGTCTGTTTCGGGTCAAGTAAAAATGACTGGGAAAAATTTGATGATTTAGCAATAGATATTCGGTCGAAAAACATCCCAATTCTACCTGTTTTAGGAAATCACGATTATTTTTTAAATGATAAGACAGCACTCAGAAATTTCTTTTCAAGATTTCCTGATTTAGATAAACAGACATGGTATTCCCGAACATTCAATGGAACTGGATTTATTTTTCTGAATTCAAATTTTGACAATCTAACAAAAGAAGGAAATCAAAAGCAATTATCATGGTACAAAAAAACATTAAATGATTTACAATCAGATACATCAGTTAAAATTATTATTATCTGTTGCCATCATGCTCCATTTACAAATAGTACTGTTGTAAGTGACAATAAAGATGTGCAGGATTTATTTGTAAAACCAATGTTGAATATTCCAAAAGCAAAGTTATTTTTTACTGGTCACTGCCATAGTTACGAGCATTTCATTATGGAAAATAAACATTTTATTGTTACCGGCGGTGGTAGCGGACCAAGACAAAAACTAAGTGACAAACCAATTCATATTGATACATACAAAGGTGGAAAGATAAGAAATTTTCATTTTTGCAAGGCAACACTAAGAAATTTCGGTATTTTGGTTCAGATGATTTGTATTGATGACAATCTAAAAAAATGGGAAATTGGTCAAGAATTCTTTATCGAATTTGAAAAATAATAATCATTGGGGATTATTATTCTCCGATTATTTTTACTAATACTCTCTTTTTCCTCATACCATCGAATTCACCGTAAAAAATTCTTTCCCATGTACCGAAATCAAGTTTTCCACCAGTAATAGCAACAACGACTTCTCTTCCCATAATCTGCCTTTTCATGTGAGCATCAGCATTATCCTCGAATCCATTATGACGGTATTGAGAGTGTGGCTTTTCAGGGGCAAGTTTCTCGAGCCATACTTCATAGTCATGATGCAATCCTGGTTCGTCATCGTTAATGAAAACACTAGCTGTTATATGCATAGCATTAACTAAAACCAAACCCTCTTTTATCCCGCTTTCTAAAACACATTTTTCTACATCTTTGGTAATATTGATAAAAGCTCTTCTGGTATTTGTATGGAACCATAATTCCTTGCGATAACTTTTCATTTTTCTTCTCCTGAATAATTAATAAATAAATCTATGAAAAAATTATAAGTTGTGCAAATAAAAATATAAATATTCTCTAATGATAAATTTTTCAAAAAAAATTCTTAAATTGCATATTGTAAAAATAATTAACGATTTTATTTCATAAAAATTTATTAATATGCGCATTTCTTATAATTGGTTGAAAGAGTTTGTTGATTTGAATTATAGCATAGAGGAACTTGACAAGACTTTAACTATGCTGGGGATTGAAGTTGAAGGAATTATTGATTATAAAGATAAATATAAAAATTTTGTTACTGCTGAAGTG
>RCNQ01000079.1 GCA_003731675.1 Bacteroidetes/Chlorobi group bacterium ChocPot_Mid | reverse complement strand
AGTTCCCAGATGTTTACAGGGATTTCAGGGTCATATATTTTTTTGATTAATTCGATAACTTTTTCTTTTATTTCATCCTGATTCATAATTTATCCTAACATTTTTACTACTTTTTTCAAACTTTCAATGAAATAATCAACTTCTTCGATTGTGTTGTAAAATGAAAATGAAGCTCTGGAAGTTCCAGGAATGTTGAATTTCCGCATAATTGGTTCAGTGCAATGATGACCAGTTCTGATGGCAACACCGTGAAGGTCAATCATTGACCCAAGGTCATTGGGGTGGATGTTGTCAAAGATAAATGATATAACTGAAGCTTTTTCTTTGGCATTGCCAAGGATTTTGAGCCCTTCGACTTCCATCAATCTTTCAGCAGCGTGTTTCAGTAATTTTGTTTCGTATTCGTCAATAGTGTCCAGCCCGATGGATTGGACATATTTCAAAGCTTCTCCAAGGCCTATTGTACCTGCAATATTTGGTGTGCCAGCTTCGTATTTGAAAGGCAGGTAATTAAATTCTGTTTTTTCAAAAGACACAGAAAGAATCATATCTCCACCACCTTGATAAGGGGGCATTTCTTCGAGGATTGATTTTTTGCCATAAAGCACTCCGATACCTGTCGGTCCGTAGATTTTATGCCCGGAAAATGCAAGAAAATCACAGTCCAAAGCTCTGACGTCAATTATTTTGTGCTGAACAGATTGTGCGGCGTCGAGTAATACTTTGGCTCCGACGCTGTGAGCTTTGTCAATCATATATTTGATTGGATTTACTGTCCCGAGTGTGTTGGAGATGTGTGTGAATGAAACAATTTTTGTTTTCTCAGTCAATAATTTTTCGTATTCTTCCAAAATCAATTCGCAATTATCGGTCATAGGTGCAATCCTTAGTTTTGCACCCTTTTCCTCACAAATCATTTGCCAGGGGACAATGTTCGAGTGATGTTCCATTTCGGTAATAATTACTTCATCTCCTGATTTTAAATTTGCTCTTCCCCATGTTTGAGCTACCATATTTATGGATTCGGTAGTTCCACGAGTAAAGATTATCTCTTCAAAATATTCTGCATTGATGAAGTCTTTTATGATTTCACGAACCTTGTAATATTCTTGAGTTGATGTCTTGCTTAAAGTGTGAACAGCTCTGTGAATGTTGCTATTCATCTCGGTGTAGTATTGTTGAATTTTTTCGATTACCTGACGCGGTTTTTGTGTAGTTGCGGCGTTGTCGAAATAGACAAGAGGTTTGCCGTTAATTTTTTTCTCTAAAATCGGAAAGTCTTTTCTGATTTTATTGACATCGAAACTATTGTTCATATTTCTCCTGAATAAAAAATTTATCTTTTATTGTTTATTTTCTATAGCTTTAAAGACATCTCCCAAAACATCACAGAAGTATAAGTCATCAACAGTGAGTCTGTCGGCGACTTGTCTTTTTATATCATCTCTTAGTTCTGCGATTTTAATTCTCTCGATTACCTCAGATGCAAAAGAATTTAGTAAGAGAGACTTTGCCATTTCTTCGCTTATTCCTCTTGACCTGAGATAAAACATCGCTTCTTTGTCCAGATATCCTGTTGTAGCTCCGTGGCTACATTTTACATCATCAGCATAAATTTCCAGTTCAGGTTTTGTATTGATTTTTGAATCGTCTGTCAGTAAAATATTTTTGTTTTGCTGATAAGCATTTGTTTTTTGTGCATTAGGTCTTACAATCACTTTTCCGTTGAAGACTGCTTTTGCGGAATCATCGAGAATACCTTTGTAGAACTCATTGCTGTTACAATTCGGGACTGCGTGGTCAATCAATGTGTGATTGTCAACAAAATCATTGTTCCGCATAAAGTAAAATCCATTGAGATTAGTTTCGGCATTCTCTTCTTTGAAAGCAGTATACATGTTGTTTCTTATAAATCTTCCACTCATTGTTATCGTCGAAGCATTGAACACTGAGTTTTTTGCCTGTTCAACCTGAGTAGTACCAATATAGTAAGAATTACCCTTGTCATTCTGGATTTTATTGAATTCAAAATGAGTTGCAAAGTTCATAAAAATTTCAGTTACCATATTAGTGAAAGCAGGGTTATCCCCGATAGTGTGATATGTCTCCACTACGTTAATCTGACTGCATTTTCCAATCAAAAATATATTTCTTGGATTGGACATTACTGCACCCTGTCTTGTATCACTGATGAACATAACATGAATTGGTTCATCAATAATAACACCTGCCGGTACATTGACATAAACACCATCTTTTGCAAAAGCAGTATTCAGTGCAGTAAAGAAATCATTTTTATAATCTGCCAGCAACGAAAAATGCTTCAATAAATTTGGGGCATTCCTTTTTTCTGCATCTCTGAAACTTTCAATTATTATTTCATCACGCGGATATTTTATTCTCGAAAGTTTTTCTGAGAAAGTTCCATTAACAAAGACCAATAAATTTTCGTTCAAATCTTTGATTGTGAATGGCTCAATATCTTCATTGGAAAGATTGATATCGGGATTACCGTTACGTAGTAGGAAATCGTGTTCATTTAGCCAAGAGACATTAGTAAATCGCCAGGCTTCGCTTTTTCTTGTTGGCAATTCCAGATTTTTTATGGCATTGAAAGCTTCCTGCCTGATAGCATTGATTGTTGAAGTTTTCTGACCATTGAGCTTTGATTGGAATTTCAAAAATTCCTCAGCCAAAATATTTTTTATTTCTCTGTTGTCCATTTTCCAGAATTATAAATTAGCATTTTGTTTAATTTCATCATATCCCTTTTCTTCCAGTTCAAGAGCAAGATTTTTATTTCCTGTTTTGACTATTCTACCGTTGTAAAGCACGTGTACGAAATCAGGAATGATATAATCCAGCAATCTTTGATAATGAGTAATAACGACAAAAGCATTTGTGGCTTTGCTTAATTTGTTTACCCCGTTTGCTACAATTTTCAATGCGTCAATATCCAAACCTGAATCAGTTTCATCTAAGATTGCCAAGGTTGGCTCGAGCATAGCCATTTGAAAAACCTCGTTCCTTTTTTTCTCTCCGCCGGAAAATCCTTCATTGACGGAACGATTCAAGAACTTTCTGTCAATTTCGACAAGCTTGGCTTTTTCAGTCATAAGTTGCAAAAATTCCATTGCATCAATAGGTGGTAAACCTTTGTGTTTTCTTTTCTCATTGATTGCAGTTTTCATAAAGTTTGCATTAGAGACACCCGGTATTTCCACAGGATATTGGAATGCAAGAAATATCCCTTCTCTTGCTCTTTCTTCTGCAGACATATCGAACAGATTCTTTCCCATAAATTCGATTGTACCGCCTGTAATGTCGTAACCTTCCTTACCTGTCAGTACATTAGCCAAAGTACTTTTTCCTGAACCGTTAGGACCCATAATTGCATGGATTTCTCCTGCATTTACTTCAAGGTTAATTCCTTTCAGAATTTTGTTTCCGTTAACATTAGCTGATAAATTTTCAATTTTTAATAAAGCCATTTTTCTTTCTAATCTATTATTTTAAAATTTTAATCTAAAAAAAATATTTTATCCGACACTTCCTTCCAGACTGACAGCAAGTAACTTTTGTGCTTCAACTGCAAACTCCATAGGCAACTGATTTAAAACTTCCTTTGCATAGCCATTGACAATTAATCCAATGGCATCTTCGGTAGCTATACCTCTTTGGTTGCAGTAAAAGATAATTTCATCAGATATTTTTGAAGTTGTTGCTTCATGCTCGATAACAGCAGTTCTGTTGTTTGTGTCAATATATGGAAATGTATGTGCTCCGCATTTGTCACCAAGTAAAAGCGAATCGCACTGTGAAAAGTTTCTTGCATTTTCTGCTTTTTTGCTGACACTAACTAATCCCCTGTAGCTGTTTTGGCTCTTTCCTGCAGAAATTCCTTTTGAAACTATCCTGCTTTTTGAGTTCCTGCCCAGATGAATCATTTTAGTACCTGTGTCTGCCTGCTGATAATTGTTAGTCAATGCGACTGAGTAAAATTCGCCAACCGAGTAATCTCCTTTAAGGATACAGCTCGGATACTTCCAAGTGATTGCTGAGCCGGTCTCAACTTGTGTCCATGAAATTTTTGAGTGATTATGACAAATGCCACGCTTGGTAACAAAGTTGTAAATTCCTCCTTTACCGTTTTTATCACCGGGATACCAGTTTTGCACAGTAGAGTATTTTATTTCAGCATTATCATGTGCAATCAGCTCGACAACGGCGGCATGAAGCTGATTTTCGTCCCGCATAGGTGCCGAGCATCCTTCGAGATAACTCACATAACTTCCTTCGTCAGCAATTATCAGAGTTCTTTCGAATTGACCTGATGACTTTGCATTTATTCTGAAATAGGTGGAAAGTTCCATAGGACATCTAACACCTTTCGGGATATAGCAAAAAGAGCCATCACTGAAAACCGCAGAATTCAATGCCGCAAAATAATTATCAGTCATTGGTACAACAGACCCAAGGTACTTTTTTACCAGTTCAGGGTGATGTTCAAGAGCTTCACTTATCGAGCAAAAAATTATGCCCAGCTCACCAAGTTTATCCTTAAATGATGTAGATACGGAAACACTGTCCATAACAGCATCAACAGCCACGCCTGCGAGCTTTGCTCTTTCTCCCAAAGGTATTCCCAGTTTCTCGAATGTTTTTAAAATTTCCGGGTCAACCTCATCAAGACTTTTTGGTTTGCTATTTTTCTTTGGTGCGGCATAGTAGTAAATTTCCTGATAATCAATAGGCGGAATATTCAGCTTTGCCCAATTCGGTTGCTTCATATTTTTCCAATAGTTATATGCCTTCAATCGCCACTGAAGCATGAATTCAGGTTCATTCTTTTTTTTCGAAATAAATCTGATTACATCTTCATTCAAACCCTTAGAGGAAGTCTCATTTTCAATATCGGTATAAAAACCATACTTGTAATCAGTGGTTGTTAATTCCTCAACGATATCTTTTTCTTCAATCATAATTATTTTCTAATTAGCGCCAAGTTTCGAAATAGTCATATTCTTAAATACATTATTTATCTCTTTTTGTAAACCGCTCATGTCGTGACGGATTTCACAGATTTCATCTCTTTCGCAAGCATTATTACCCTGCTTACCGAAGCATTCAACTATTGTCGTATCTTCATCGAGAGCATTAATAATATCAGCAATAGTTATCGAGTCAGGGTCCTTTTCTAAAGTATAACCACCATTCAAACCTATCTGAGAAACAATAAGTCCGCTTTTCATAAGTTTTTGCATAGTCTTTGCCAAGAACTCATAAGAAATATTCATTTTTTCTGCTATCTCTTTGGCAGTTACCTTTTTATCTGGGTTCTCTGCTATATATTTCACGGCTAAAATTCCGTATTCAACCCGTTTTGACAATCTTAACATATATATTTTTCAATTTATTAAATTCATTTTACTCTTTTGACGTAAACTAAATACGACTATTGTAATCGTATTTTATGAAGTTTTGTTTTTTGCAAAAGATTTACGATTAAATCTTTTGTTCTCTGTGGTTAAATTCATAAGTTCATCCTTCGGCAAGTTCAGGATGATTAAACAATAAAATTAATCAGTTTTTTTGGTACGAAAATGACTTTTCGGATTTGCTTACCTGCAATATGTTTTTGCACCGATTCATCAGTTAATGTCAGTTTTTCGTATTCTACCTGTTCTAAATCTACCGGGAGCATCATTCTTGCTCTGATTTTGCTGTTTACCTGCACGACAAATTCAATTTCTTTTTTTTGGATTTTAGAATCGTCATATTTAGGAAATGGATTATTAAATATTGATTCTGAGTGTCCGAGTTTTTCCCAGAGTTCTTCCGAAATATGAGGAGCAAACGGAGCAAGGCACATTAAAAAATTCTCAATAGCTTTTAGTGGTTTGATTTGTGCTTTTGTAAATTCATTTACAAAAATCATCATCTGGGATACAGCTGTATTGAAGTGAAGGTTCTCAATATCTTCAGAAACTTTCTTGATAGTTGAATGCAGAACAAATTCCTGCTCACTTGTCATCGGGATGTCCTGCAAATCAGCTGAAACATTATCATCTTTATCAATAATTAAACGCCAAACCCTGCCTAAAAATCTGTTGACTCCTGCTATACCGTCGGTTGACCATGGCTTAGCATCCTGCAAAGGTCCGAGAAACATTTCAAAAACACGTATAGAATCTGCTCCAAATTCACTTACAACATCATCAGGATTGATTACATTGCCAAGTGATTTAGACATTTTTCTACCATCTTCACCAATTATCAAACCTTGATGGAAGAGCTTTTTGAATGGTTCGGGTGTTGAAACATAGCCGTGGTCAAATAGAACTTTGTGCCAAAAGCGGGCATAGAGCAGATGCAAAACAGCATGTTCAGCTCCTCCCATATAAAGGTCAATACCGTCGGGAGACATCCAATATTTTTCTTTCTCCTTGTCGGCAAATATTTCATTGTTTTTTGGGTCAGTGTAACGTAAATAGTACCAGCAAGAGCCAGCCCATTGGGGCATTGTATTTGTTTCAAATCTTGCTTTTTTGCCTGTCTTTTTATCAATGAAATTAATCCAGGAATCAACTTTTGCAAGTGGGGACTCGCCAGTCCCGGCGGGTTTGAAATCTGAAACTTCAGGCAGTACAAGTGGCAACTCATCTAAATCCAAAGCACGTTTTGTTCCATCTTCGAAAAACATTATGGGTATTGGTTCGCCCCAGTATCTTTGACGGGAAAAGAGCCAGTCTCTTAGTTTGTATTGCACTTTTCTTGAGCCGATATTAGTTGATTCGAGCCATTCGATAGTCTTATCTTTTGCCTGGTCTGTCGGAAGTCCATTAATAGATAATTCGTCGTTAGCTGAATTAACAGCAATGCCGTCATCAGTAAATGCAGATTCAGTTATATTCCAGTCATCATTTTCTTTTTCGACAACTTTTATGATTGGTAAGTTGTATTTTAATGCAAATTCGTGGTCTCTTTCGTCATGTCCAGGGACAGCCATAATGGCACCTGTACCGTAATGAGCAAGAACATAGTCGGCAATCCAAATTGGAATTTCTTTTTTTGTTGCCGGGTTAATCGCATAAGCACCTGTAAAAATACCAGTTTTTTCTTTGCTTAGCTCGGTTCTTTCCAAATCACTTTTTAAAGATGCTTGTTTGATATACGATTCTACTTTATTTTTTTCTTCTACGGATACAATCTCTTTTACTAATTCATGCTCTGGTGCTAAAACCATATATGTAGCACCAAAAATGGTATCAGGTCGAGTTGTAAAAACTAAGATGTTATTATCAGAATTCTTTACTTTGAAATTAATTTCAGCACCGTCGCTTCTGCCAATCCAATTTTTTTGCATTTCTTTTGTGGAGTAGGGCCAATCAACTAAATCAAGGTCCTGCAAAAGTCTTTGGGAATACTTTGTGATTTTAATCATCCACTGACGCATAGGTTTGCGTTCAACTTCGTAACCTTTTTCTCTCCATTCATCACATTCTTCGTTGGCAAGTACAGTTCCTAAAGCTTCGCACCAGTTCACGGGAATCATAGCTAAATAAGCCAGGCGATGTTCATCTTTATACTTTTCAATTTCAAGTGGGTCTTTGATTGAATCAGGAATCGGCAATTCGTTTATATGTCTTGCTTTGTTTGAATTTTCATCGAACCAAGAATTATAAATCAACAAGAACATCCATTGCGTCCATTTGTAGTAATTTGGTTCGGTTGTATTAATTTGTCTCGACCAATCGTAAGCCAGACCGAGCATTTTTAGTTGTCTTTTGAAATTTTCTATATTGTTCTTAGTTGCAATTGCTGGGTGAATGCCGGTTTGCATCGAATACCTTTCTGTCGGAAGCCCAAAAGCATCAAATCCCATGGGATGCAATACGTTGAAACCTTGCATTTTTTTATATCTTGCTACAATATCAGTAGCAGTATAGCCTTCGGGATGTCCTATGTGCAACCCTGCACCACTTGGATAAGGGAACATATCAAGAACATAATATTTTGGTTTATTTTTATCTTCCGAAACTAAGTTTGTGCCTCTTTGTTCCCATTGCTCTTGCCACTTAGTTTCTATTTCCTTAAACGGATACGATGCCATAATAAATCTTATTAAATCTTTTGTAATTGAAAAAATATAGATTACAAAATTACATAAAAATGATTAATTCTTCTCAGTTATGAATGAAAATATGAATGATTTAAGTAGAAAAGAGAATATCTTAATTATTCGAGTTCAAATTCTTGAAGAACGAATTTGATTGAATCCCACTCGAAACCCTGCCTTCGCAAATAAGCGATTAATTTGTTTTTCTTTTCTTTTTTTGAAAGGTTGCTCATTACTTTCATTTTTTTTAATGCTGTTCTCAAGACAACATCGTTGGACGATAAATCATCGTAAGAAGTATCAGCGGCTTTTTTTGCCAAATCTTTTTCAATTCCTCTTTTTATTAATTCATCAACAAGTCTGCTTTTACCAACATTTTTCCTATTGAGATATTCTTTCGAAAAAGTGAAAGCATATTTCTCATCATCAAGTAATCGAAATTCTCTTAAAAACAAAATAGCTTTTTCCTGCTCATCTTTGGAAAAACCTTTCATATTAAGTTTTTCTCTAACTTGTTTTTCAGTTCTTGGTTTGAATGCCGCAAAGTTATAGGCAGTTTGCTTGACTTCGTAATTTCTGTGTTCCTTTGTTAATATACTTTCGAGAGTTGAATTCAGCAGAATACCTTTGCTTAGTTTGTACTTTAAGACCAAATCGCTTGAAGTAGTAATCCAAAGCTCACCATTAACAAAGATATCGCAACTTTTCCCGTTCTTAGCTACTGCAATTGATGTTATTTTTTTTTCTTGTCCGCTCATTAAGTCTTATAGTCTTTTTAAAAAGGAAACGGATTAAATAAGATTTAATTATTTAATCCGCAAATTTAAATTGATATATAAAGTTATTCCTGTTCTTCTTTATCTGCTTTAGCAGGAATATAGATTACTTTTTTTACTTCTTGCTCTAATTCGCTGAATAGTTCTTTATTTTCTGAAAGGAGTTTTTTCAGACCTTCACGCCCCTGGATTCTTTCACTTTTGTAGGTATACCAAGCACCACTTTTAGTAATCAGTCCATATTCTGTGCCCATATCAATAAGTTCTCCGAGTTTTGAGATGCCTTCGTTGTAATTAATGTCGAATTCAACTTGCTTGAATGGCGGAGCGACCTTGTTCTTTACGACTTTGACTTTGACGCGAGAGCCAGTGGATTCTTCTCCGGTTTTAATGACTTCTTTGCGTCTTATGTCCAACCTCACGGAAGCATAAAACTTAAGTGCATTGCCACCGGTGGTTGTTTCCGGATTGCCATAAACGACACCGATTTTACTACGTAGCTGATTTGTAAAAATAACAGCAGTACCTGACTTGCCGATTGCGGCGTTTAATTTTCTCATTGCCTGAGACATCAGTCTTGCATGTGAGCCCATTTGTGCGTCACCCATTTCACCTTCAATCTCGACTCTTGGAGTTAAAGCGGCAACTGAATCAATAACCACAACATCAATTGCACCGCTTCTTACGAGTGTCTCAACGATTTCAAGTGCCTGTTCTCCAAATTCAGGTTGGGCAAGCAGTAAATTGTTAAGGTCAACACCTAATCTCTGTGCGTAATTAATGTCAACAGCATGTTCTGTATCAACAAAAGCGGCAATACCACCCATTTTCTGAGCTTCTGCAATTACGTGAAGACAGATAGTTGTTTTACCTGATGACTCAGGACCGTAAATTTCAGTAATTCTTCCACGCGGAACACCACCAATACCTATTGCCGCATCGAGCGAGTAACTACCGGTTGAGATAGATTCGCAGTTGACAACGTTAGTGTCACTGAGTCTCATAATTGAACCTTTGCCATGTTGCTTTTCGATTTGGTCTATAGCAAATTGAACAGCTTTTAACTTCTCAGGACTTAATTTTGTTTCAGATTGTGCTTTTTTATCTGTTGCTTTCATATTAAAATTTCAAATTTTATTAATAATTAATTTTCAATTTTATAAATTATACAAATACTCACAATTAAAAAAATGTAATTTTCAATATTTTCTTAAATTAAGAAAGTTTTCTATAATTTTGAAAAAAACTGATTGAACAGAAATTCTGTAAAACATAATAAATTAACTTATGAAAATACTTTTAATCGGAAGTGGAGGAAGAGAACACGCATTAGCTTATGCCTTAAAGAAATCAGATACACCCGTAGAGTTGCTGTGTACACAGGGGAATCCGGGGATATTGCAGTTAGCAAAAAAAGCTGATGTTGATATTGATAATAGTTCTGAGCTTGTTACTTTTTGCAGGGAAGAGAAAATTGATTTGGTTGTTGTTGGTCCTGAACAGCCACTGGCAAACGGGATTGCAGATATTTTAAGAGAAAATTCCATTCATGTATTTGGTCCCTCAAAGAAAGCCGCAATGTTGGAATCATCAAAGGCATTTGCTAAAGAATTTATGAATAAGTATGGAATTCCCACTGCTGAGCATAAGAAATTTGATAAAGGAAAAATAAATATATGTAAAGAATATATTGAAGGTTTACAATCATTTCCTGTTGTAATAAAAGCTGATGGATTGGCGGCAGGCAAGGGAGTAATAATAGCTGAGACTAAAGAGGAAGCAATCAATTCAGTTGAGGATATGTTTTCAGGAAAGTTCGGCAAAGCCGGGGATACTTTGGTTATCGAAGAATTTATGAAAGGTCAGGAAGCCTCAATTTTAGCTGTAACTGACGGTAAGGATTTTATTACTTTGGCTTCTTCACAAGACCATAAGAGAATTTTCGATGATGACAAGGGACCGAACACAGGTGGGATGGGAGCTTATTCACCTGCACCTGTCGTTACGAATGAGGTGCTTGATAAAGTTCATAGAGAAATAGTTATTCCCGCAATAGAAGGAATGCATCAGGAGGGAACTCCTTTTATCGGTTGTCTTTATGCAGGATTGATGATTGACAATGGAACCCCAAAGGTTGTTGAGTTCAATGTAAGGTTTGGAGACCCTGAAACTCAGGCAGTGCTAATGAATTTTGATGGTGATTTCGCAAGACTACTGTATTCGGCATCTGACGGGAAATTAGACAAATCTGCTGTAAGGAATGTTTGTGTATCTCACACCTGTTGTGTAATAATGGCTTCAAAAGGTTACCCTGATTCTTATCCGAAAGGACAGTTGATTACTGGTATTGAAGAGGCGGAGATAAATGGTTCATTAGTATTCCACGCAGGAACAAAATATGATAACGGAAAGCTTACTGCTTCAGGCGGAAGAGTACTGGGAGTTACAGGCAAAGGCAACACTTTGCAGGAAGCTATTGATAATGCTTATTATTCGGTTAGTAAGATTAATTTTGAAAACTGTTTTTACAGAAAAGACATAGGTAAAAAAGGACTGCAACAGAATTCTTAGCAATTTATGTGCATCAATAAGATATAATATAACAGCTCATTTTATCAAAAAGTATCAGATAAAATTGATATGTTAATTATTATTTAAATAAATGTAGCAATAAGATACGATATTACCCCCATTAGAATTAATAATAACATAATTGCCATCGGGAAACTCATCCCGGAAGATTTGTACTTTTTTGTGTTTTCCATAGTTAACCTCTTTTTATTTTTTTTGAACCCTCTTATACAATAATAACACAAAAAACGGAAAAACGTCTCAAAAAAAATGAAAAAAGTTGGTTTTTTTGTAAAAAAATGTTGCTGTAGGGATATTTTTCAGTAAAAAGCGGTTTTTAGATGCTCAATTTCGGGAGGATTTTGCTTAAAATCAACGGTGATTATATCAAACCGACATTCCAAATCACTAAGTTTATTTACGTAATAATAACCTTCTGCGACTCTTTTTAAGTTTTTTTGTTTTTTGGGAGTTAAAGAATCAAGAAGATTGAAGTTGCTCTCAGCTTGTTTTGATTTTACCTCGATGAATACAATGCAATCCCCATCTTTTGCAATTATATCAATTTCTCCCAAAGTACCGAAATGGAAATTTCTTTTAACAATTGAATATCCGATAGATACAAGGTATTCGCAAGCGGCATTTTCTCCTTCTGTACCTTTTTTCCTTGAGGATTGTTCAGTGGTTTCGTTCATATTATATGAAAAATATTTTCTATAATTCAGTTGAATACTTGTTGCTGTCTTTATCAATATCAATAGGGTAATTGCCGGTAAAGCATGCGTCGCAATATTTTACTCCTTCATCATGAGGGACAGATTCAAGTAATTTTTCGAGGGAGAGATAATGCAAGCTATCAACATCAATAGCTTTTCCAATCTCTTCTTCGTTTTCGTAATGATTAGCAATTAATTCTTCACGGCTGGGGAAGTCCATACCATAATAGCATGGATACTTTATCATTGGTGAAGTGATTCTCATGTGAACTTCTTTTGGACCGGCGGCTTTAATAACTTTAATCAGATTTTTTGATGTAGTGCCTCTGACGATGGAATCGTCAATAACTACGACTACTCTTCCTTCGAGGACGCCACGGACAGGATTGAACTTAACTTTGACTTTAAATACTCTGTTATCCTGACCTGGAGCAATAAAAGTTCTGCCGACATAATGGCTACGAATCAAACCAATCTCGTAAACAGTTTTGTATGTTTTTTCATTATTTACTTTTGCAAATCCTAAAGTAGCCGTGTTTCCGCTGTCAGGAACAGCAATTGCAGTGATTTTTGTATCTTTATCGGTTTTTGCAGGGCTTTCGAGAGCGAGATTTTTCCCGAGTTTTCTTCTGACTTTATCAACATTATGGTTGAAGATTTTGCTATCAGGACGTGAAAAGTAAATGTATTCGAAAATACAATGTCTGGCTTCTGGAGTAACTTCCTGAATTTTATATGATTTTATTTCACCTGTTTCAATGGTATGTTTGTCAATGACAATTATTTCGTTATGATTAACAGACCTGATGTATTCAGCGTTGATGATATCAAATGAACATGTTTCAGAAGCAACGATGTAGGAATAGGAGCCATCATCATTTTTCAGTTTTCCGATGCTGAGAGGTCTGAAACCATGAGGGTCACGAGCGGCAATTAAGGAATCCTCAGTCAGCAAAACAATGGAATAGGCACCATGTGCAGTTTGCAAAGCTTCTTTAACACGGTCAATTTTTGTTTTTTGCTTGCTACGGGCGATTAAGTGAAGAAAAAGTTCGGTATCGGAAGTAGTCTGGAAAATAGCACCTTCTTCCTGAAGTTTTTTCCAAAGGAAGCGTGTATTTGTCAAATTACCATTATGAGCAATCGAAAGGATACCGCTATGGTATCTCATAGTGAAAGGTTGAATATTTGCTCTTTTAGAAGCACCAGTGGTTGAGTAACGGTTATGACCGATAGCAGATTTGCCTTTTAAGACATTTGTCAGAATATTTGGGTCAGCAAAAACATCGAGAACGAGACCTTCACCACGGGTGTAGGCAAATTTATTTTTTTGTTCTTGTTCGTCCCAGTAAAAGCTTGTGATGCCGGCGGCTTCCTGACCGCGATGCTGAAGAGCATGCAATGCATAATAAGTCATGATTGAAGCATGAGGATGGTTAAAAACACCGACCACACCGCAATTGCAACGAGGTTTATCAATTTCTTCATTAATATTTAACATAAGCTTTACAAAGTAATCAATAGTTGAATTATGAAAAAACTCAAATTACAAAATTTCGGATAATTAGTGAATTTAAAAAAGTGAATGTCAATAAAAAAGGAAAAATATTTTGAGAATAGCCAAAAAGGACTTATTTTTGTATTCCAATTTTTCTGAATTCTATCTTCTATTTTCTAAAGCCGGTCAGGTAGCTCAGTTGGTAGAGCAATGGACTGAAAATCCATGTGTCGGCGGTTCAATTCCGTCCCTGACCACATATTGAAAATGTAAGTCCTTAAAAATAAGGGAAGTTTAAGAGAGAAAAGTAAAAAAGTTTGTTTCAAGTTTGTTTGAGTTAAAAATTGAGTGAATTTTAGACTAAAAAAACGAGAAAATTTAGGAAGGGATATGGAGGATTTCATATCCCTTTTTTGCTTGAAATTAAATAAAGGAATGATAAATGGATTCTAAAGAAAAATGTCCTAAGTGCCAAAATGACAATTTTAATATTGTCGAAGACAAGTTTAATGATAAAGGCGAATTATCCTTTAAGGTTATTTGCTCTAATCCTTCTTGTGATTTTGAGTTTCCTTTGGAAAGTTACGAACCATTTAAACAGATTTCCTGATTAGATAATTGAGGTATATATTTTTGAGAGTACAATAAAGATATGTCAAAGGTCAAAGAACTTGCAGGATTTATTTGGAGTGTAGCAGATGAAATTCTGAGAGATAGCTACAAACGAAGTAAATATGCAGATGTCATCTATCCTTTCACGGTTATACGACGATTGGACTGTATTCTTGAGCCTACCCAAAAAGAAGTAATCAATAAATACATGGACGTTGGGATGGCAATGAATCAAATATTAGTATATTTTCTGGTGGTTCACAAAAATGGAAAGCTCTTGCTTCATCAACAAAGGAAAAGCATAAAATTTCTTTGCTGGAAATATGGCAGATCAGGTGATAATTTTACGTTTGAATAGCTCCCAAAGCTAAATGTAGCCGAGCTCGGATCATAAGTTTGTGCTAACAAACTGCTAACTGAAAATAAAAAGCATATAATTCCCAATTTCCAATTCCTAATTGCTAACTTTTCCATGTTTACCTCACAATCTCTATTTTTTGAGAAAACACTTGAGAGCCTCCCATAACTTTGCAAAGGTAAAATCCCGATGGTAGTAAAGTATCTATTTTATAACTTGAGTCCGGGCTTTTATTCTCAATTAACTCTGAATGAACAATATCGCCCTTCAAATTATAAATCTCTACATTGATTTCTGTTTGATTTAAATTTGATGTCTCTAAAATAATCATATTATTTACTTGTGTTATTTTAATATCTGCCATATGAAATTTTTGTTCTTCAACACCAACTATTTGATTTGTTAATAAAGTCATGGGATACATACCAGCACCACAAAATATTTTCCATAAGCCATTTGAGTTATAAGAATCAATATTACCTACAGGTATTGAATAGTCGTTTATTTTTGAAGTGAAATTATGTAATTCCAAACCACCTTGATTTGAAAATGTACCCCAGGATAATAAAAAATAATTATTATCAGGTAAAAATTCAATATTTGTGTATAATCTAATTGGATCTGAAATACTTAACATTAATTCTTCGGAAATAATGTTATAAATTCTCTCATCATAAGGAGCAGCTCTAACACATCCTAAATATTTATCGTCATTTGAAAATTTAATTATATTATATCCGCTTCCTTCTCCTTCAATAGTTTCGATTGTATCAATCGGATTGAAAGTGTTTGCATCCCAAAGAATAACCTGATCATATTTCTTCCCATAATTTTCTCCAAAATCGGTTACTTCATACCAGCCTCCTGTGGCAAAGTATTGCCCGTTGTGGGATGTATTTATAGAAGTTATCGAATAATTAATGTTTAATAGCATCTCTTGATGATCTGTCAATAGATTATATACTATTATCCCATAACTTTCAGGTCTTTGTGATGCAATAAGTAAATATTTATCATCTGCAGTTATACTAACAGCACTTGCTCCGATTTGAATTTGTTTAATTTTTTTCTCTTCTCTTGTATCCCATATAACGACAGCACCATTACCATTTGTATTAACTATATAGTTCCCAGATGAAGAGATATTCATACTTGTTAATTTATAAATGAACGCAGTATCAACTCGATCAAAAAAATTGGTAAATTCTCCGGTAATAGATGAAATTTTCTGAATGTTATTGCCGACATTTGCATATATCCACTGCCCATCTTTTGAAAATTTCGCATCTTGGATATCCTTCGGAAATACTTCTTTTTGCCAGACTATATTGAGATTAACTGAGTCCGGATCTTGTGCTTGTGCTTGTTCAGTCCCTACGAGAACGAGCAGGAAAAGAACCGTAAGTAATGTTTTAGTTTTCCTAATACTAACCTTTCACAACATATATAATAATTTTATTTATTTTTTCTTTCTAATAATCCAATTTAAATATTTGCAAATATAATTCATGCCCACATAAAAAAAAACAATTTTCCAAATATTTTTTTTAATACTTTGTTATTCTAAGAACTTATATTCAATAAAACATATAAATTCTCTATGAATTCAGCTTTTTAGTTCAATTGTAATCATACATCCATTACCAACCTTTTCATAATCTTACTTACTGCTCTCTCATTCATTTTATCACAGCAATACACAAGAACCTGGCATTATTAATGCATTATGATAAGCATAAGCCACTATATTAAATTAAGTACAGGATAAGGAGGGTATTATAATGTTTCAGACTATATTAGCCGCACAGTTTGCAACAATCAATGGATTTCAATATTATATTACCGAAGACCCTATGAATTTGGAATGTGCAATTGCTTTAACAATAATAGCTGTAGTATTTGCTTTCAGCAAGGTAAGCAAAAAATTGATATCATGCAAATAACTATGTCGTTGCAATTGTACGTGGAAGACTATTGGTTGGCTGGTCATAGGGCTTTTCTGTTTGTTAGGATAGCAGTATATTCAGCCTTTTCTAAACTGTATCAGAGAATGATTTTTAATGTAACAGAGCATATTGTTCTGGTCATATATTTCTCTAAAATATGTAAATATGGTATTTTTAGTCCGATTAAGTCGTTTTAAAAAAATATTTGTTAATCTCATGAAATCTTATTATTTTTATCACTATTATATTTATTAATTCAGGGCGAATATTAGAAAAAAGAGTAAAAAGTATAACGTAACTTTGGTGTTCTAAACCTAATACTGTCAATTTATTTAGCTATCAAGAGCATATTATGGATACGTCCCGATTGGGTCGCATTCAAATGTTTTTGATAGCGGGTATGACAGTGCCTTGGTTAAGGACAATATGGATGTCGCACTTTTTAATTTTGGAGAACTTATGAAATATCTTTTGAGTAGAAAAACTTTTATTAAAGGATTTTGTTCTTTATTATTATTATTAGTTATTTCTTTACAGTATGTAAATGCTCAAAATAAAAAATTTAGTCAACTTATTGAAGAAATTAAACCTGCAGTTATTTCTGTTATACCTTGTGATGAAAAAGGAAATTCTATTGGTGAAGGTAGTGGGTTTTTCATCGATTCAGATATTCTAATTACTAATTATCATGTAATTGATGGTGCAAGCCTTGTTAAAATCAAATTTAATGACCAAAATGTGTATACTGTAGCTGGATTCCTTAGTGTTGATTATGAATGGGACTTAGTATTATTAAAGGTAACTTTGCCGTCAACAAGAAAAATCAAACCTCTAAAGCTCGCAAAAAAATATCCAAAAACAGGGGAGAAGATTTTTGTTATTGGAAATCCTTTGGGATTTGAACAAACCGTATCAGACGGTATAATTTCTTCAATTAGACCTATTGAAGGAAAAGGAAACTATCTACAAATAACAGCACCAATTTCACCTGGTAATAGTGGTAGTCCGGTTTTAACATTAGATGGTCTTGTGTCTGGTGTTGCTTCCTTTTATTATGAAGAAGGTCAAAGCTTGAATTTTGCTGTACCCTTCGAAAGAATTGAAACATTGGTTCCTGGCAGCCTCCAGGAAATTTCCAAATTAAAAAAGTCAACAACTTCAGAAAAAGAAAATAATAATGTTTTAGATGAGCATCAAGTTAAATCGAATGAAGATCAAAATTTTGAAAGTAATGTTGTTAAAATATCAAGAGCAATGGACCTTTGTGGCTGGATTGGTGATTCACTTACAGAAAGTGATTTTGAGAAAATATGGGAAAAAATGGATGAACTTTATCCAGGGTTTAGTGCCTTTAAACACAAACTTTCTGGTAAGCAGGCTCTTAATATAATAAATAATGTTTATGGGAAAAATCCTGATACAGAATTACATTATCGCAAGGATGGAACTTCTATTTATTATATACTAAATGATGTCAACAATCTTATCAGTGAAATAGAGGACTCATCTTTAGATGAGGTCGTTAGAGTTGAATGTGATATAATTTTTACTTCGAATGAAAGCTATAGATACTTATCTGATAAATGGACATACAATATTATTGTAATTGGCGATGATAGAAAAATTAAAGACTTGTCTCTAAAAGCATATATATTACAAGATGATGAGTGGAAAAAGGTTTCAAGTGAAAACGAAGAAGGACCGTATGCAATGCTGGAAATCACTCCAAAAAAATATGGTTTTTATAAATTTGTTATTACAGTTGATGAATATAATCAGGGCTATGAGGGTGCTCATTATACTTTGATAATTTCTCATGAATAATAATAATTTTGAATATGATTTTAAAAAATTTAACATATATTTGTATTGTAATACTTATTAAGTGAAATCTTATGTCAAAAAAAATTATATCAGTCATAATTATATTAATAGTCTTAGGACTGATATACTATTTTTTACCGGATTCTACCGATAACTCAAATTTAAATGTTACTGTAAGGAAATTTGATATCAAGGAACGAGAATTCAGTATCAAGAATTCTAACATAGTTATTAATTTTAATGCTAACGCTGTATTTAATAAGTTCTCAAAAAAGTACATGGAACTCACATTGTATTTATCTAATGTTGATAATATTTTATCTGAATCTTTCAATGAAGATTGTTTCGTTGGGTATTACGAAGTCATTACAGGTAATGATACAGCGTTCATTGTTGCTGATAGAATGGAAATTTTATCTAACTTGAAAATAAAAAAGAAAAATGCAATCTCAATGATTTTAGATTATAGCGTTAGTATGCACAATAATTCTGGCTATAACTCCACAGCAGCTTTACCGATAACCTATCTTGAAAAAGCAGCTAATAAATTTATTTATTCCAAGAATTCTTATGACTTAGTTGAAATAATCAAATTTGGCTCAACAATTGATTTAGTCTGTAGTTTTACGGATAATAATAAAAAACTTGGTTCTGCTTTATATCAGCGTTCCTATGAACGAGTAGGTACAGCACTGTTTTCATCTATTGCTAATGGTATTAATCATTTAAATGGAATTAATAACACTTATATGAAATCTTTAGTAGCATTTACTGATGGTGGTGACCATGATTCACAAATCACTTATGATGAATTAGTTGACTTGGCAAAAAGATGCAAGATACCAATTTTTACTGTTGGACTAAAATCAGAAGATTTTGATGAAAACATTCTTTATATATTATCGAAAAGTACTGGAGGATTTTACTATTCTACACCATCTCCTGAGGAAATAGAAAAACTGTATTATGCAATAGATAACAATATAAGGAACTCATATCTCTTAAAATTTTATTGGAATGCAATAAAGATTCCACTTTCTTATGATTTCTTGAATTTTGTTTGTAGAATAATTGATATGAATACTGTAGTCGCAGAATATAGATTAGATAATATAAATTTTAATAATTAAGGAGGTAATCATGAATGAGGGTACCGTTCATACTCACGATTTTGGTATATTAAAACCCATTGTTGACAAAATCAATAAAGCAGCCGAGGAATAC
>RCNQ01000078.1 GCA_003731675.1 Bacteroidetes/Chlorobi group bacterium ChocPot_Mid | reverse complement strand
GAGACACAACGGTCAAAATCAAGTTTCATATTTTTGGAATCTATGCAATAAGCTTTGCAAACTTTTTCACATGCACCACAAAGATTGCATTTGTCTTTATCAATGGTTATTTTAAGAACTGAGAATCGAGAAAGTAGTCCTAAGAAAGTACCTACAGGACAAATCAGGTTGCAGTATTGCCTGCCATAAAAAGCTGAGAATACAACGACAGTAAAAAGATAAAACAGGGATAATGTAATAACAAGTAAAGTAGCATTGTTGTGATTGATATTAATTAAGGAATAAACATTTAGAAATTCGAGTGATGACGTTAAAATGTTGTTGGTATAGACATACAATGGTAAAAGGAGTGTATTGGATATCCTGCCAAAGATGCTGAAAGGGTCGAGTAATGTTACAAATGATATTATACCTGTAATCCAGAATAAAATTGTTAAAGATAAAATTGAATATCTTAAAATATTATTTGGGTGTTTATAAGTAAATTTTTGTCTTTTCAATATTTTATTGCGTATCCTGGTAATAATATCCATTAAAATTCCGAGAGGACAAATCACTGAACAGTAAACACGACCAAAAAAAAGTGTCAAAATGATGATAAAGATAAACCCCAAGAAATCAAATTTGTGTGTTGAAATAAACTCCAAAACAGAGGGTAGAAATTGCAGTTTCAGGATAATTGAATAATACTCAGGGGGAAGCAAACGATATAAATCTACAAATAAGGACAAAGTAGTTATGAAGAAGAACAGAGAGATGAAAACTCTCGTTTTTTTTAGTTTGCTGTAGTTCATAAAAATTTTATAATTGAATCCTTTTTATTCTTAACTTTTCAATTTCCATATTACCGACACCCATTTCGTGAGCAATTCTGATATGAGGTATATCTTTTGGTTCAAGTCCGAAAAATTTTGTAGCGGCGGCATCAGCGGCAACCATATCAGTGGAGATAATTTGAGCTTTAAGCAAGGTAACGTCTTCAACGGAAACACCTCTTGGACCTCGTGTTTGCATTACTCTATAAGCATCAACAATAGTCAAATCGGGTTTAATTTTTGTAGCAAAGTCAGCAATACATTGATGGAGGTCGTTTTTATGCCAGTAACGTCTATCCCAGTTAATACCCATTTGATTTTTAAGAGAAATGGTAAGTTTGGCTGAACCGTGATTTTTCAGGATTGGGACATTGATATATACATCAGAGTCTAAAATCAATTGATGTACTTTGTCTTCCTTAAGTCTAATTCCTTTGGGGATTTTTATTTTCCTATAATATTTTTCAGAGGCACCTGAGACAATTTTACCACCAGCAGATTTAACAGCTTCTTCAATACCACTTGTCTTGTAGGACATTAGCCAATCATCACAAGTGTGGTCGAAGACAAAAACATCTTTAGCCCCTGCTTTGAAACAATGTTCAATGATTCTTTTGACTAAATGAGGATTGGTATTGCCAGCTCTCTCTGGAGTAACGTCCCAGCCAATGTTTGGTTTAACGACGACAGTCTGTCCTTTTTTCACGAATCTGGACATACCACCAAGTGATTCAATTCCTTTATCGAACATATCCTGAGGCTCACCACCTTTGACAGCAATTAAATCGTAGGGTAAATCTTTTTGAGCTATTAATTCATCTGATAGACCTAAACCTGTTGCTGAAGCAATTCCTGAAGCAATACCGACTTTAATAAATTCTCTTCTTTTCATTTTATATTTTGAAAATTATTAATAAATTTATTTTACTAAAAAGTAATTTGCAAAATAATAAAAAATTAATTCTTTTATTTTATTTATGTTTTGTTTAAATTAAATATTATTGTTTTTTTTTTTCTAAAAAAATAATTAATTATGGAAAATATTATCGCTGAAGAGTTCAAACAGATTAAATTCAAGACAATTATTTTGAATATAATTTTTATTTTGGCTTTATACCTGACTCCGACAATTTCACATTTTCTGAGTTTGCCGATATATTTGTTTGAGCCTATGAGGATAATTATTGTTTTGGCAATAGTTCATACGAACAGGTTGAATGCAATCTTTTTAGCATTAACATTACCGTTATTTTCGTATTTGTTTTCGGGACATCCTATGTTTCCCAAGTTTATGATAGTAATGATGGAATTATTTGTCAACGTTTTATTATATTATTATCTCTTAAAATTTTTTAGCAATCATCTGCTTTATAATTGGAAGAAGATTGGTTTTGTTTTTGCAACATCGATGATGCTTTCTACTATATTGAGCAAGATGTTATATTATTTAATTAAAATTGCACTTATAAAAATTATGTTACTGGAATCGGAGATAATATCAACTCCAATTTATATCCAGATAATTGTAGCGATTGCTTTAAGTGTATATATTTTAGTATTTTATAGGGTAAAAAATAAATAGTTATGCAAAAAATTCTGAAAGGAACCAGAGATTTAAAATATTAAATTGGAAATGACGTTTATTTTTATTATTTAAAAAGGATTTATATGAGCAATAGAATTTTTACTTACTTGATTTTTCTGACTATGATGTTAGCTTGTTCGGAAAGATATCCTAATTCACCATACATTGATGATGGTAATAATATTGATAATAAAACCACACCAAGGTATTTCCCGAATAAAGTAGGTTCATATTGGATATATGAGACTTATCAGCTTGATACTTTAAATCAGGTAGTAAAAACGAGTATGTCGTATGATTCCGTTATTGTAGTCACAGAGCTGATGAAAGCCGGGAAAAAAGCCAAACAATTCACAAAATACAGCAAAACAACAGGTACGTATCAAAAAAATGGAGATAATTTTTATTCACTTGAGGGTACAAAGCTGTTTGCTCTTCAAACTTATTTAACAAAATTTTTTCAAGGGATACCATTTTCGTTTATTAATTTTTCAGCAAATGACTGGATAAAAATAGTTGACCCAGATGATGACCTTTGGAGAGTTTACAGAATGAAATTTGATAATACGACAATACCAAATCTACCTTTGGGTACAATGACAGGAAAAGTTGATGTTTTAGCTTCGTGGGAAGGGAAAAAGAACATCAATATTGACGGACATTCATTTGAAGCTGATGAGTATTTGATAACTTTCAGTTTTAATGGAGACGTGGCAGTTCCATTTATAAATAGCTTGCATATTAGCATAGAACGAGAACTTTATCAGTATTATGCCAATGATATTGGTCTTGTGTATGAAAGTATGAGTTCATCGGCAATATCATTTCCATTACTTGGGAATATAAATTTACCAGGTTATCAATCGAGATTAATAAGATTTAATATTAAATAATTTTGGAGGATTTATGAAAAGCAGATATATTTATACACTAATCATTTTTGCAATAGGATTTATTTTGTATTCCTGTGGTGAAGATACAGTTAAACCACCGGTAACAGATGATACCAACAAATTTTTTCCGACAACAATCAATTCTTGGTGGACTTACACGAATTATGAATTAGACAGGGATGGCAAAAAAATTGACGAATCAGTCTTCAGTTCAAAATATATTTTAAGTGGAAAAGTGGATAAAGATGGCAAGGAAGCTTCTGTATTTGATGTTCAAGATTTGAGCGGGAACAAAATAGAAGACAGTAGATTCTATTATGCATACAGGACGCAAATTTTTGAGTATTCTAAATTATTGCCTCCCTTGGATTTTTCTTTACCAATAGACATTCCAATGACTTGGTATAAAATAGCTGATGAAAAAGTGACGGAATGGACTTTGTTCACACAAAAATTGGATAATGCAGAATTTCAATTTGGGGGATATTCAGTAACGCTGGATGATACTTTCAAAGTCAAGATGAAATACGAGGGAACAGAAAGTGTGACTTATGGTACAAATATGGATCAATCAGTGAATGCAAAGAAATTTAAGATGAGCTATATTTATGGTGGAAATGCCAAATATTCAGGTTTCCCAATACAAATACCATTTACAGTTGAGTCAGTAAATTACTATGCTGATGGGATTGGTCTTGTCAAGCATGTTATGTTACCAATGTCAATAACATTGATGAATACAGAGTTTTACAGGATGCCTGGTAGCGAGCAGGTATTACTGGAATATTATATAGAGAAATAATTCCTGTACGACATTGAAAAAACTGAGTTGGATAAGCTAACTCAGTTTTTTTTTAATTATCGGTTTTTGGAATAAAAATTGATTAAATAAAATATTATTTATAATTTAGTAATTATGACAGAACAAATATCGAAATATGGATATGTAAGACTTGCAGTAATCTCACCTGAAATGAGGATAGCTGATGTTG